>JAJQGQ010000215.1 GCA_021200395.1 Erysipelotrichaceae bacterium | reverse complement strand
GAATAGTATGGAGTGTTTTTATGCATTCACTTAAGCAACCAATAATGGTTGCTTTTTATATTGTAGAAAGGAATAATTATTATGGCAAAAGATGATTATTTAATAGGTGTTAAGAAAGAAAAGCTATCTAATTATGAAATCAAGAATATTCAAGAGTTGTTTAAAAAGTATCCACAATTTTCATCTGTTAAAGAAGAATATCTTAAAAAGGCAACTCCAGGAGTAGGTATAAAGAAACCTATAGGGAAAATGAAAGGACATAGTTATGAAGAAAATAAAAGATTGGATTTTTGATAAATTTGGTAAAAAAATATTATTGAAAGCTAAGGATTTTAAAGATATCAAAATACCAGATTACTGTTAGAATGGAACTTATTGGGATTTGAAAACAGTCTCAACAGAAAAAGCTGCTGATTCAGCAATTAGAAAGGGATTGAAACAGATTTCAGAAAAACCAGGTGGCATAATCCTTTATTATATAAATGATGTTAGCATTGATAAGGCTATAAAAAATATTGCTTATAGAACTCTACGTAGATCGACATTTAATTTGGTTATTATGATCATTAAAAATGAAAATTTATATGATATAATTAGATATAATAAAAAATAATCTATCTTTTTGGAATATATTGTATGATATAAAAATAAATGTCGATCTTCCATCAAATTGGGACAACAATTAATTATGACTAAATTGATAAAAACTCTTTTCAATGATAAACAATTATGTTATAATCGTAAAAAATGAGGTGGGACTTATGAAAAAGACAAATATTACTATACAATTTCATCACCATCATTGGAACACTTAGGGTTATATCTATATAGATACAGCCCATTTTCTAGTATATATATTTTGGGTGTATCTGATGACTTAAGAATAGTGGACGAGTCATTAGGACTCGTCTTTTTTGTTAGAAAGGGGAAAGTTATGGAAGAAGTTAAATATTTGATACCAGAAGAAAGTATTGATGCGATTATGAGTAATGTTTCATCACTTAGAGAAATTGAAAATGATTTACGTCACGTTTTTGTAGATCATGGTTATTTAGAAGTGTTGATGCCTTCTTTTGAATATGCTGATTTATATAGTGATATGGATATTGGTATTGAAGAAGAAAAAATGTTTCAATATATTAATTATGAGGGTAAACGTGTTGCTTTACGTACAGACTTTACTGTCCCATTAGCACGTATGTATTGTGCCCAAAAAGAAACTGATGTGAAAAGATATTGTTACTTTGGAAAAGTTTATCGTAAAGAAAAACGCCACAAGGGAAGAAGTAGTGAGTTTTTTCAAGCAGGTATTGAACTTATTGGACAAGCTGGGTTCGAAGGTGATTTGGAATGTTTGAATATTATTCAACAAACAGCAGATTATTTAAAATTAAAGAATATTAAAATAGAAATTAGTTCAGCAAAATTCTATCATCGTTTGTGTGATATTGTTGGTGATAGAGCTTTTGTAGATATTTTAAAAAGACGTGATTTGTCTGATTTAAAAAGATTAATAGAACATAAGGATTTACCTGAATCATTAAAGAAACTTATACTCAATTTACCAAGAAGTTTTGGCGATATTCGTATGCTTGATAAAATGATAGAAGAAATGGAAGATGAACAATTAAGAGATGCATTAATAGAACTTAAAGAATTATATGAACATCTAGATATTAAAAAGAATCTAAGCTTTGATTTAGCCATGACACCCAGCATGAAATATTATACAGGTGTGATGATTAAAGGGTATTCTCCTTATAGTGCTGAAACAATTATTAATGGTGGAAGATATGATAAATTGATGTATCATTTTGATAGAAATGTACCTGCAATTGGATTTAGTTATGATTTATCACATATTCTAAGAGCATTAGAAAAGGAGGGAGAAGATAATGATTAAAATAGCTATTACGAAAGGACGTATAGAAAAACAAGTATGTCAAATGTTGGCTGCTAAAGGTTTTGATATGGATCCGATTATTCATAAAGATAGAGAATTATTGATTGAAACAAGTGATGGTTTATCAATGATTTTTGCAAAAGCTAACGATGTTTTAACTTTTCTTGAACATGGTATTGTTGATGTGGGATTTGTCGGTAAAGATACATTAGAAGATAGTGATTTTCATGATTATTATGAAATGTTAGATTTAGAGATTGGAAGATGTTATTTTGCCGTAGCAGCTTATCCCGAATATAAAGATAAAGAGTTTCATAGACGTAAACGTATAGCTTCTAAATACACAAATGTTGCTAAGAAATATTTTAATGATAAGCATGAAGATGTAGAAATTATTAAGTTAGAAGGTTCAGTAGAATTAGGTCCAGTAGTAGGGTTGTCTGATGCGATTGTTGATATTGTGGAAACAGGATCAACACTAAAAGCTAATGGTTTAGTGGTCATTGAAAAGATTAGTGATATTTCTACTAAGATGATTGTGAATAAAGTGAGTTTAAAGTTTAAGAAGGATGAGATATTTGCTTTAATAGATGCATTGAAAGGAGAAGAGGAAGATGCTTAAAAGATTAGATTTTAAAGGCAGTTATGAAGAGATTGCAGTGAAGTTTAAGACGAGAAAAGAAGATGTTTCTAAGCAGGTTAATGATACGGTATTGGATATTATTGAAGATGTTAAGGTTAACGGGGATAAAGCTTTAATGAAGTATTGTCGTGAATTTGATGGTTTTAAGATTACTGATCCAAAGAATTTCATTACGACAAAACAGGAAATATTAGATGGGGTTTCTGAAGTAGGAACTGATTTTATAAGAATACTTGAAAGAACAAAGGATCAACTGATTGCTTTTCATCAAAATCAAGTGGATAAATCATGGTCAATGTATAAAGAAAATGGTGTCATGATGGGACAAATTGTTAGAGGATTAGAAAATGTGGCTTTATATGTTCCAGGTGGAACTGCAACTTATCCTTCTACAGTGATGATGAATGCCATTCCTGCAAAATTGGCTGGGGTTAAAAATTTGGTCATTATTACTCCTGTTAAAAGTGATGGCAAAGTCAATCCTACTATTTTAGCAGCTGCTTATGTATGTGGTATTGAAAAAATCTATAAAGTTGGTGGTGCTCAGGGTGTAGCAGCCGTGGCTTATGGAACAAATACGATTCCTCATGTAGATAAGATTGTTGGCCCTGGTAATATTTATGTGGCTACAGCTAAGAAATGTTGTTATGGGGTTGTGGATATTGATATGGTGGCTGGTCCAAGTGAAATATTAATTGTGGCTGATGAAAATGCCAATCCAAAATATGTGGCTGCTGATTTAATGAGTCAGGCAGAACATGATAAACTTGCGAGTGCTATTTTAGTAACAACTTCGGAAGCATTAGTATCAAAGGTTGAAGAAGAATTAGATAGACAAATGGCAACATTACCAAGAAAAGAAATTATTCAATCATCATTAGATAATTATGGTGGTGCCATTATTGTTGATGATATTAAAGAAGCTTTTGATGTATCTAACTATTTAGCACCAGAACACTTAGAAGTATTAGTAGATAATCCAATCAATTGTTTACCACTTATTAAAAACGCTGGTTCTATTTTCTTAGGTGAATATTCTCCTGAACCATTAGGTGATTATATGTCAGGAACAAACCACGTTTTACCAACAGGAGGAACTGCTAAATTCTATAGTGCATTAGGCGTTTATGATTTTGTGAAATATTCTTCTTATAGTTATTATCCTAAAGATGTTTTATCAACATTTAAAGATGATGTCATGAAATTTGCAAATTTAGAAGGTTTAGATGCCCATGCTAATAGTATTGGTGTACGTTTTGAGGAGGAGTAATCATGCGTTTAAGTTCGATTGAAAGAAATACCAAAGAAACGAAAATAAAAATGACGCTTAATTTAGATGGTACAGGAAATTGTCAAATTGATACAGGTATTGGTTTTATGGATCATATGTTAGAGTTGTTTGCTTTTCATAGTGGATTTGATTTAGAAGTAATATGTGATGGTGATTTAAAGGTGGATAGTCATCATAGTGTTGAGGATATGGGTATTGTATTAGGTGAATGTATTAAAGAAGCGTTAGGAGATAAAAAGGGTATTACTCGTTATGGGGCCTTTACGATACCAATGGATGAAGCTTTAGTAACAACGCATTTAGACTTAAGTGGTCGACCTTATTTGGTTTACAATGCAACACTTTCAACTGCCTTGCTAGGAAACTATGAAACAGAAATGACCAAAGAATTCTTTAAAGCTGTGAGTGATCATGCTTTGATGACGCTTCATATCAATGAACATTATGGAGAAAATACCCATCATATTATTGAAGCTATGTTTAAAAGTTTCGGTAGAGCTTTAAAAGAAGCTTGTGCTATTGATGAAAAGAATAAGGATAAGGTTGTTTCTTCAAAAGGTGTTTTATAAAAAGGAGGGGTGATGATGGTTGTTATTATTGATTATAATGTGGGGAATTTGATGAGTGTTCAAAATGCTTTTAAACGTATTGGTGTGGAAGCTGTTGTTAGTCGTGATCATGAGATGATTAGACAAGCTAAAGGTATTGTTTTACCTGGTGTTGGAACATTTTCTGTAGCTATGGAAAACTTACAAGAGTTTGATTTAATTGATATCCTTAATGAAAGAAAAGAAGCGGGTATTCCAATATTAGGTATTTGTTTAGGTATGCAAATTCTTTTTGAAAAAGGTTATGAAATACGTCCAACGAATGGTTTGGGATTTTTACATGGAGAAGTCAAACTCATGGAAGTCGATGATAAAATTCCTCATATGGGCTGGAATGAACTTGTTTTTAATCAAGAGCATCCATTACTTCAGAACATCCAAGAAAAAGATTATGTTTATTTTGTGCATTCTTATGCAGCATTACCAGTTGAAAATGAACTTATTGCCTACGCTGAATATGGAGGAAAACATATTACGGCTTTAGCTGCTAAAGATAATGTCATGGGATGTCAATTCCATCCTGAAAAAAGTGGCGCTGTTGGGAAAAAAATATTACTTGCGTTTAAGGAGATGATTATATGAAACTTATACCAGCTATTGATCTAAAAGATGGACAAGCTGTTCGCCTTTATAAAGGTGATTATAATCAAAAGAAAGTATATTCATCTTCTCCTGAAGATATCGCTTTAAACTTTGAGAAAATGGGAGCTGATTATCTTCATGTTGTTGATTTAGATGGGGCAAAAGAAGGTACCACAACGAATCTTGAAACCATAAAAAAAATTAGAAAAAGTATTACTATTCCAATGGAATTAGGGGGTGGCATCCGTAATATGGAAACGGTAGATCTTTATTTATCTAAAGTAGGTATTGATCGTGTGATATTAGGAACTGCTGCTATTGAAAATCCTGATTTTTTAAAAGAAGCTTTACATAAATATGGAGAAAAGCGTATTGTTGTTGGGGTTGATATTAAAGATGGTTATGTTAAAACAGCAGGCTGGTTAGTGGATAGTCAAACATACTATTTAGATTTCATAAAAGAATTAGAAAATATAGGTATTACAACTATTGTTTGTACAGATATTTCTAAAGATGGAACTTTACAAGGCCCTAATTTTGATATATATGAAACAATTCATCAAAATAGTTCAATTCAATTTGTGGTATCTGGTGGGGTTAAAGATGCCAAAGATATATATAAAGTGAATGAACTTGGATATTATGGATGTATTGTTGGTAAAGCTTATTATGAGGGAAAAATAGATTTGAAAGAGGTGATTGCATGCTTGCAAAAAGAATCATTCCTTGTTTAGATATTAAAGATGGCAAAGTTGTTAAAGGGGTTAACTTTGTGGGTTTAAAAGATGTTGGTGATCCGATTGAAATAGCTAAGCGTTATGATGAACAATGTGCTGATGAAGTTGTCTTTCTAGATATTACGGCAACTTATGAAAATAGAGATATTATTAAAGATTTGATTCAAAGAGGCGCAAGTGAATTATCAATTCCTTTGACTGTTGGTGGCGGAATACGAACTATTGATGATTTCCGTATGATTTTATCGAGCGGAGCTGATAAAGTATCAGTCAATTCGGCTGCTATAAAGAATCCTCAGCTTATCAAAGAAGCATCTGATGAATTTGGGGTGCAATGTGTTGTTGTTGCTATTGATGCCAAGCAAAGAGAAGATAAGAGTGGTTATGATGTTTATATTGCAGGAGGAAGAATCAATACTGGCTTAGATTTAATCGAATGGGTCAAACAGTGTGAAGCATTAGGAGCTGGCGAAATTTTATTAACATCTATGGATAAAGATGGTACGAGAGATGGCTTTGATATAGACATGTTGAATGCCGTTATTGACGTTGTTTCCATCCCTGTTATTGCCAGTGGCGGTTGTGGTGGTAAGGAAGATATTGTAGAAGCTTTTGAAAAAACCAATTGTGATGCAGCTTTGGCAGCTTCACTATTCCACTATGGTGAAGCTACCATTGATGAAGTGAAAGAATTATGTAAAGAACATCATATACCAGTAAGGAGAAATAACTAATGAAACCAGATTTTGAAAAAGGTAATGGCTTAGTACCAGCCATTGTCCAAGACTATCAAACAAAACAAGTATTAATGCTTGCCTATGTTAACGAAGAAGCCTATGATAAAATGCTAGAAACTAAAGAAACCTATTATTGGTCAAGATCACGTCAGGAATTATGGCATAAAGGTGAAACATCAGGACATTTTCAATATATTAAAGGTATGTATTTAGATTGTGATGATGATACACTATTAATATATGTTGAACAAATAGGTGCTGCCTGTCATACGGGTTCTTATTCATGTTTCTTTAATGAAATATTACCTTATAAGTTTAATGAAACTATTTTCCATGAACTTTATGATGTTATTGAAGATCGAGATATTCATCCTATAGAAAAATCTTATACCAATTATTTACTTAATGAAGGCGTTGATAAGATTTGTAAAAAAGTTGGTGAAGAAGCTAGTGAGACAATCATCGCGGCTAAAAATGATGATAAAGATGAACTGATTGGTGAAATCAGTGATCTTTTCTATCATGTCTTTGTATTAATGTATAATCAAGGTGTAACCGTAGAAGATATAGAAAACAAATTAGCTCAAAGACATCAAATATCAGGCAATAAAAAAGATTTTCATACGCGTGGTGACTATTAATGATTCAATATCGTCAAGCAACCATATATGATTTAGAACTATTAGTAAGTATTAGAAAAAGGGATATGATGATGTTTTCATCCACTCCTTTAACAGATGAAGTTATCAGTAATATTAGAAACTTTTATCAAGAAAAACTGGAAAATAACGAAATATTAACATTACTAGGTTACGATAAAGATATACTTATAGCTACTGCAACAATCTATTATTATCATATCTTACCAAGTTGTTCATTGCCTAGAGGCTTAGTAGGACAAATTAGTAATATATGGGTTGATGATCAATATCGCCGTCAAGGCATTGCATCAATGATGATTAAGTATTTAGAAGATCATAGTGATGTGGATATGCTTTGTTTAAATAGTTCTACCAATGAATTATATGAAAAATTAGGATACGAGTTAAAAGATAATTATTTTGTAAAATACAAATAACGGGAGAGAACATAATGAAATTGTTATTAAAGAAGAAATATACAATGGTTATTATTGTGATGATCGTTGTATTAGTTATTATAGCATTAGTGTATTTATTTATACAATCAAACCAACCAGTATTAGTATTGGTAAGCGATTATGTTGAAGTGGAATATGGGGAGGCAATTTCATTAGAAGCATCTTTTTATCTTGATAGCGAGCAAGTTGATGAGGATATTATCACAGCCACTGAAGTTTCTTTGAATGATGATTTAGAAGCATTGGAATATCCTTCCGTAGGTGAATATGTTGTAACGCTAACTTATAAAAACGAAACTAAAAGTGTTACAATCTCAGTAAATGATACAATAGCACCAGAGTTTAAAGATTTTAAGGATAACTTTGAGTATACGAAAGATTGTGGACCTGAAGATTTCGTTTCAAATTTTGAAGCCGACGATTTATCAGAAGTAACCATTACTGTAGATGATGGTGATGTCGATTATACGAAAACTGGTGAATATATTGCAACTATTAAAGCAAGTGATGAATATGGTAATGAGACAGAAAAAGAGGTAACTATTACAATTATTGATCCAACTATTAAACTTAATAAAACATCTTATTCTATGATTGTTGATGAAAGTCTTGTTTTAACAGTTACTATTACAGGAAAAGATAATACAGCAACATTTAAATCATCTGATACTTCTGTAGCAACTGTCGATCAAAATGGTAAAGTGACTGCACAAAAAGCAGGTTCTACAACAATTGCTGCAACGGCTAATGGGGTAGAAGATACTTGTAAAATTACTGTAAAAGCACAAACAACAAGTTCATCATCTGACGGTTCTAGTTCTTCTGACTCGTCTTCATCTAGCAGTAATAGCTCTTCCAGTAACGGTTTAAAAACAAGTGTTGCAAGTGAAATTGTTTCACTTACAAATAAACAAAGAACAAATAATGGCTTAAGTTCTTTAACAGTTAGTGCGAAACTTACCCAGGCTGCGCAATTAAGAGCAAAAGAGATTTATCAATCTTTTTCTCATACTAGACCTAATGGTTCATCTTGTTCTACAGTATTTGATGAATATAGCTATAGTTATTCTGCTTGTGGAGAAAATATCATATATGGTTATAATAGTGCCTCAAGTGCAGTAACTGCTTGGATGAATTCATCAGGACATAGAGCCAATATACTTAATGAAAATTTTACGGAAATAGGTGTTGGTGTTTATTCAGTAAATGGAGTATATTATTGTGTTCAGCTTTTTGGTAGACCAGAATGATACTATAGTTTAAAGAATGTCTAAATGACGTTCTTTTTTAAACAAAATACTAAGATAATAATTTCACAAATTATTGAAATATCCCACATTTTTGTTTAAAGTGTTGGCTTATTATGATATAATGAAATGTGTATATGGTTATATCCTTTATAATATATACGAATGAAAGGAGAATGAGGAAAAATGTTGAAACAAGAGTATTTAGATAGAATTGATGCAATTGTTGAGAAACATAAAGACGAAAAAGGTCCTATTAAACTAATGCTTCATGAAATTCAAGATGAACTTGGATACATTCCATTTGAAGCAATGCAAAAAATGTCTGAAACACTTCAAGTTCCAATGTCAAAAATTTATGGTGTCGTGACGTTCTATTCACAATTTACAACTGAACCAAAGGGAAAACATGTTATTTCAGTATGCTTAGGAACTGCTTGCTATGTTAATGGTTCACAAACGATTTTGGATCTTTTATCAGAAATGACAGGTTGTGCAGTCAATTCTACAAGTGAGGATGGCTTGTTTTCCATTGATGCAACACGTTGTGTTGGTGCCTGTGGCTTAGCACCAGTAGTCAGTGTTGATGGTACAGTTTTTGGATGTAAAAAACAACTTGAAGAATTAAAGATGCTTGTCTTAGACTACAAGAAGGAAGAATCTGTTGCATGAAACTAAAAGAAATTATAGATGTAGTTAGTGCAAAAGAAATATATATTGATGATCCTCGCGTTTATGAAATCGAATTTAATGATGCTTTTGGCACTGATTTAATGAGTGATGCTTTATGTACACTTCGTGATTGTGATGAAACATCGTTGCTTATATCAGGTTTAGCTAATATGCAATTATTTCATACAGCGAATACTTTAGATTTGCCTGTAGTTTTAATAGTAAGAGGTAAAAATGTTGATGATTATATGATTAATGGTGCTAAAATGGGTGGCGTTAGTATTTTATCAACAGATTATTCTATGTATGAAACCTGTGGGTTGTTGTATGAAGCAGGATTAGGTAAAAATGCTTAAGCAATATGAAGTAAAAAAAGATAGCTATGAAACTGCGGGATATGCTTCTTATGATATTAAAAGTATATTAAAAACAATAGGTATTAATCCTAAGGTTTTAAAACGAATATCCATTGCTTGTTATGAAGCTGAAATAAATCTCGTGATTCATTCGGATGGTGGAACCATTACTTTTGAGATTAATGAAGATGATGGAAGTGTTACACTTTGTTTTGATGATGTTGGACCAGGTATTCCTAATATTGAAAAAGCTTTAACACCTGGTTATTCCACAGCTTCCAATAAAGCAAGAGAATTTGGCTTTGGTGCTGGTATGGGATTAGATAATATGAAAAATTGTGCAACAACATTTGATATTCAATCATCTAAAGATGGCACACATTTAAGGATGACTTTTGTATGACATCCGTTATTAGCTGGTCAGCAAGTAGTTGTCAGGGTTGTATTAAGTGCTTAAAGGCTTGCCCTGTAGAAGCTATATCTATTGTTAATCGTCAAGTACAAATTGATGAAGAAAAATGTATTCATTGTGATATATGCATGCGTACTTGCCCATCTCATGTTTTAAGGGTCAATGGTTGTCATATTTCTGATACTTTAGGTGAACATGAATATAATGTGGTTTTAATACCTACAAGTATATTATCCGAGATGAAATCGTTTACAGAGTTTCAGCAAGTCTGTTTAGCTATCAAAAAATTGGGTTTTGATGAAGTAGCAGAATATAGTGATATTGAAGGTTATCTTTATCATCAGGCTTTAATCGATAGTAGTAAACAAGAGGGTGTATGGTTGACATCTTTTTGTCCAACCATCAATCAATTAATAGAAAAACATTATCCGACTTTATTTGATCAAATTATTCCTTATGAATATCCTGTAGAAGTTGCTGCTAAGCTTATTCGTAAGCGTTATGAAGATAAAAGTGTAGGTATTTATTCATTATGTGAATGTGTAGGTAAGATGTTACTTGCCAAAAAACCATTTGATAACAAAGAATCCAATATTGATTATGCTTTAAGCATTTCTCATGTTTTTCCGAAGATTAATCATTTAAAGAATGAAGATACTTTAGATATTGATATTAATAAATATGGGGTTAAAAGTGTTGTTAGTCAAACATATAGTGATCATCATAAATCATTAGTTAAAATTGATGGTTTGGATCAAGCTAAGCATTTTTTGAATTTATTAGAGTTTGATAATTTAGAAAATGTGGATTTAGGAGCATTATATGCTTGTTATGAAGGATGTATTGGTGGTTACTATTTGTGGTCTAATCCTTATGATGGGGGTTATCATTTAGAAAGTATGATGGATAATTATCAGCAGGATATTGTGCATTTAAATAAAGAGGATTATCTCTTAGATAGAGAATTAGATTTAAAAGATCAAAAATCGATGAAAGAACGTATTGCTTGGGTGAAAAGGATTAATGCGATACTTGATACTTTACCACAATTTGATTGCGGTGCTTGTGGTTTTGCAAATTGTCGCAGTTTAGCAGAAAATGTTGAAAAAGGTTTAGTAAGTGTTGACACATGTCGTGTAAGAAAAGGTGGTCAATCATGATTTTAAAGGATTTTATTAAAGAAGTTCATTTAGAAGTTTGTAATGATGTTGAATTATCAAATGATGTGAATGATATTTATATTGGTGATTTGTTGAGTTTTGTAATGGCTAATGGACAAGAGGGTGCATTGTGGTTAACGGTGCAAAAACATGTCAATGTTGTTGCAGTGGCATCACTTCTTGATTTTGCTGGTATTGTTTTTGTAGAAGGTGTTGAACCTGATACACAAACAATCGAAAAAGCAACGCAAGAAAATATTCCACTTTTAAAAAGCTCATTATCTAGTTATGAACTGGTAAAGGATATTATTCATGTTTTATGATTTGCATATTCATTCTGCTTTATCACCTTGTGCCGATGATGATATGACGATTAATAATATCGTCAATATGGCTTATATCAAAGAATTAGATATGATTGCTATATCAGATCATAATTCTGTGAAACAGCTTTATCATTTAGATCAAGTAGCTAAAGATAAAGTCAAATATATTTATGCCGTAGAAATTCAAACTAGAGAAGAAGTTCATGTTTTAGGTTATTTTTTACATGATGCTTCGCTAGATGCTATTCAAGCTTTTTTGGATGAGTATCTCATTGAAGAACCAAATGATGAAGTATATTTTGGGCATCAGTATATTTTAAATGAAATGGATGAAATTATAGGTATAGAAGATCGTTTATTATTAAAATCCTTGGATTTATTATTACCTGATGTCATCAAACATATACATGATTTAGGTGGTGTAGCAGTATTAGCTCATGTCATGGCTAGACGCTTTTCAGTCATGAATATTTATTATTATATTGATGAAAAATGGGATTTTGATGGTTTTGAAATTACTGATAATAATCAATATGATATATTAGTGAATCAATTTCCATTTTTAAAAGATAAAATTTGTTTATTTAATAGTGATGCTCATAATTTATTTGATATTAGTGAACCTATTCATGAAATCGATGAAGATGTATTTTATTCAATGTGGAGGAAACGTTATGGATGAGTTATCTTTATATATATTAGATATTGCTTATAACTCTATTCGAGCAAAAGCAACCCATATTACCATTAAAATTATTGATAGTATTAAAGATAATATCATTCATATAACTATTAAAGATGATGGCACAGGTATGAGTGAAGAAATGGTAAATAAAGTTATTGATCCATTTTATACCACACGAACAACGAGAAAAGTTGGTTTAGGCATACCAATGCTCAAACAAAACGCAGAATTAACAGGTGGATATTTAAACATTACATCTAAAGAAAATGTGGGCACGACAATTGATGTTACATTTATTAAAGATAATATAGATACACCTGTAATGGGTGATTTAATAGAGAGTATATTAACACTTATTCAAGCAGATGAGAGTATTGATTATTATTTTGAATATACAAGTGATGAAGGAAACTTTATATTGGATACAAATGAAATGAAGGAAATATTAGGAGAGGTTCCAATTAATGAACCTGAAGTCCTATTATGGATAAAAGACTATATGAAGGAGGGTCTTTATGAAATCATTAGATGATTTAAAGAAGATTAGAGCAACTGCTCAAAATAGAATGACAATGCGTTTAGATGAAGATCATCAATATCGTGTTGTTGTAGGGATGGCTACTTGTGGAATAGCTGCTGGGGCTAGACCTGTATTAAATACTTTAGTAGAAGAAGTCGCTAAACAAAAATTACCAGTATCTGTTTTACAAACAGGTTGTATTGGTATGTGTACTTTAGAGCCAATTGTAGAAGTATTTGATAAAGATAACAATAAGACAACTTATGTTTTAGTTGATTCCAAAAAAGCAAAAGATATTGTAGAACGCCATTTAAAACATAATGAAGTTATTGAAGAATATACAGTTGGACAATATAAGAATTAGGAGGATCTGGCATGGAAAGAATTCAAGTATTGGTTTGTGCTGGGACAGGATGTACGATAGGTAATTCAGGTGAATTAATTACGGCATTCGAAAACGAAATCAAGGCTTTAGGATTAGAAAATGAGGTTAGTGTACTTAGAACTGGCTGCTTAGGTTTATGTGGTGTAGGACCTAATGTATCTATTTATCCTGACAATATTATTTATAAGAGTGTTAAAGTGGAGGATGTTAAAGAAATTGTTATGGAACATTTCTATAAAGGTCGTCCTGTAGAACGTTTAATGCTTAATGAATCTGATAAAGAAACTAAAGAAATACATGATATTAATCATACCAAATTCTATGAAAAGCAAAAACGTATTGCTTTACATAACTGTGGTGTGATTGATCCTGAAAACATCGAAGAATATATTGCTACAGATGGGTATTTTGCTTTAGCAAAAGCTTTAACAGAAATGACACCAGAGGAAGTTGTTGCCGAAGTCAAAAAGAGTGGTTTAAGAGGTCGTGGTGGAGGCGGATTCCCTACGGGTCTTAAATGGGAAATGTGTGCAAGAGAAGAAGAAAAAGAAAAATATGTTATTTGTAATGCTGATGAGGGAGATCCAGGAGCATTCATGGATCGTTCTGTTCTAGAAGGAAATCCTCATAGTGTATTGGAAGCTATGGAAATAGCTGGTTATGCGATTGGTGCAAGTTATGGTTATATTTATATTCGTGCGGAATATCCAATTGCTGTAGAGCGTTTAAAACATGCTATTGCTCAAGCTAAGGAAATGGGCTTGTTAGGTGAAAATATTTTAGGTACTGGTTTTAATTTTGATATTGAAATTAGATTAGGTGCTGGAGCCTTTGTTTGTGGTGAAGAAACTGCTTTGATTCAATCTATTGAAGGTGAAAGAGGTATGCCAAAACCAAAACCACCATATCCTGCTCATAAAGGTGTATGGGGTAAACCAACCATTATTAATAATGTAGAAACATTTGCCAATATTGCCCAAATTATTATGAATGGGGCAGACTGGTTTAGAAGTATTGGTACAGAAAGTTCACCTGGAACAAAAGTATTTGCTTTAGGTGGTAAAATTACGAATACTGGTTTGGTTGAAGTTCCAATGGGAACAACTTTACGTGAAATCATTTATGAGATTGGTGGCGGATGTCCAAATCGTAAGAAATTCAAAGCTGTTCAAACTGGTGGTCCATCAGGTGGATGTTTAACTGAAGAGCAATTGGATACACCAATTGGATTTGATGAACTAGTTAAATTAGGATCTATGATGGGTTCTGGTGGTATGATTGTTTTAGATGAAGATAACTGCATGGTTGACGTGGCAAGATTCTATATGGACTTTATTGTTGATGAATCATGTGGTAAATGTTCACCATGTCGTATTGGAACTAAACGTATGTTAGAATTACTTGAAACAATTTGTAATGGTGAAGGAACAATGGAAACATTGGATGAACTTGAAACATTAGCCCATACAATCAAAGATACTGCTTTATGTGGTTTAGGTCAATCTGCACCAAATCCAGTTTTATCAACATTATCTCAATTTAGAGATGAATATATTGCACATATTGTTGATAAGAAATGTCCTGCTGGTGTATGTAAAGCATTATTATCTTATGAAATTGATCCAGACAAATGTCGTAAATGTGGTCTTTGTGCTAGACAATGTCCAGCTAATGCCATTGATGGTGTATTAGGTAAAGTACCTTATTCTATTGATCAAAGTAAATGTATTAAATGTGGTAACTGTATGAGTGCATGTCACTTTAATGTTATTTCAAGAAAGTAGGTGTGAAACATGGGAAAAATTAAAGTTACTATTAATAATCGCGTTGTCGAAACTTACGAAGGAAAAACAATTCTAGAAGTGGCAAGAGAAAATGGTATTCATATTCCTACATTGTGTTACTTAAAGAATTATACAGGTACAGGCGCTTGCCGTGTCTGTCAGGTAGAGGTTGAAGGTGCAAGAAGCTTATGTGCAGCTTGTGTTTATCCTGTAAGAGACGGTATGATTGTTAAGACAAATTCTCAACGTGCATTAGAGGCAAGAAGACAAGTTGTTGAATTGATTGTATCTAATCACTCAAAGGATTGCTTATCATGTATTAGAAATACAAATTGTGAATTACAAAGATTATGCCAGGAATTAGGGGTTAGAGAAGATGCTTATAAGGGTGAAAAAACACCTCCAACATATGATGATTTTTCATCAGGTGTAGTAAGAAATACGTCTAAATGTATTTTATGTGGCAGATGTATTGCAGCATGTGAAAAACATCAAGGTTTAGGTATCTTAGGATTTATGGATCGTGGTTTCAAGACTAAAGTTGGTCCTGTTTATGATAAAAGCTTAAAAGATGTTAATTGTATGCAATGTGGTCAATGTATCAATGTTTGTCCAGTAGGTGCACTTCATGAAAAAGAAGAAATTGATAATGTTATTGAGGCATTGAATAATCCTACAAAACATGTTATTGTGCAAACGGCACCTGCTGTTAGAGCATCATTGGGTGAAGAGTTTGGTATGCCTATTGGTAGTCGTGTGACAGGTAAGATGGCTGCTGCCTTAAGATTATTAGGTTTTGATAAAGTTTATGATACAAACTTTGGAGCAGACTTAACAATTATGGAAGAAGGATATGAATTTATTGATCGTATTGAAAATGGTGGTGTTCTGCCAATGATTACATCTTGTTCACCAGGATGGATTAACTATTGCGAAAAGGAATATCCTGATATTTTAGATCATTTATCAACATGTAAATCACCTCATATGATGTTAGGTGCTATGATTAAATCACACTATGCTGAAGTCAATAACATTGATCCAAAAGATATTTATGTTGTATCAATCATGCCTTGTGTCGCTAAAAAAGGTGAAAAAGAACGTGATCAAATGATTACCGATGGTATGAAAGATGTTGATGCTGTACTTACTACGAGAGAATTAGGTAAGCTTATCAAAATGTTTGGTGTTGACTTTGTCAACTTAAAAGATGAAGAATTTGATCAAGACTTATTTGGTGAATATACTGGTGCTGGTGTTATCTTTGGAGCCAGTGGTGGTGTTATGGAAGCCGCATTACGTACAGTTGTTGATGTCTTAAGCGGTGATAGCTTAGATTATATTGAATACTATTCAGTGAGAGGTCAAAGAGGTCTTAAAGAAGCTAAAGTGACTATTGGTGATAAGACAATCTATGTTGCTGTGGCTCATAGTATGACCATTGCTAAACCATTATTAGATGAAATTCGTGCTGGTACTTCTAAATATCAATTTATTGAAATTATGGGATGTCCTGGTGGATGTATCAATGGTGGTGGACAATCATATGTCAGTGCCCAAGTCAGAAATAGTGGTTTCGATCATCGTGCGGCTCGAGCTGCTGCTTTATACGATGAAGATCGTGCAATGCCAGTGAGAAAATCTCATGAAAATACACAAATCCAACAATTATATGCTGATTACTTAGGTTCACCTAATAGTGAAAAAGCACATCATTTGTTACACACAACTTATGCAAAAAGAGATAAATATCAATAAGGAGATTTTATATGAAAAAGATTTTTAAATATCTACTATGCTTGATGATGGCTATGACTGTAGTAGGATGCAGTTCTAATACAGTTGAAGATAGTTCTAGTACCGTTAAGATTTTATGTCCTACAGGTGCTCCTTCATTAGCTTTCGTCGATAGCTATAGTGATATTATTGCTGAGGGGTCAATTGATTTCGTGGATGGTAGTGATCAATTACAAGCAGAACTTGCGAAAGATGATAGTGAATATGATATTATTGTTGCTCCTATTAATTTAGGTGCTACATTAATGAGTAAAGATGCAACAAGTTATAAATTAAAAGCTATTATTACTTGGGGTAATTTATACTTAGTTGGGACTAGTGAGGATGCTTTAAATGAAGAAGGTGAAATCGCATTATTTGGTGAAGGTGCTGTTCCTCAGAAAATATATGAAACAGTGAATATTGAAACTTCACTAACACCTACTTACTATCAATCTGGAACACTTGTTCAAGAACAATTATTAGCAGGTAATGTTGAAGTTGGTTTACTTGCTGAACCACTCGCAACTGCGACAATTGCCAAGGGCTCTCAAGCAGGCTTAACACTATCAATCATCAAAGATTTACAAGATGAATATGGAGGAGGATATCCTCAAGCTGCTATCTTCATGAAAGATGGTACAAATTATGATTCCTTATTTGAATCTATTGATGCATTTACGAATGGTGATTATGCTAACTTAGAAGCTGATTTAGAAGAAATTGGTGTTGATACTTTAGGACTCCCTAGTGTTGAAATTGTTGTGAAATCTATTGAAAGACAAAATGTTCATTACACGGAAGCTAGTGAATGTACTGATGAAATTACAGAATTCTTAAAACTATATGACATCGAATTTAGTGAAGACATGCTTGTTTCATGAAAAAGAAATGTCTAACTTGTTTTATACTTATCGTATTATGGCAAATGACTTCCCTTATCGTCGATAAGGAAGTCATTTTGCCTTTTCCTGGTGATGTCTTTTTAAGAATGCTTGATTACTTAACAATTTCTTCATTTTATAGTGCTGTTATGTCAACACTATTACGTATTTTTATCAGTTTTATGTTAGCTATGTTTATTGGTGTTTCATTAGGGATATGTGCTGGACTCAATCATCATGTTTATGAATTATTAGAACCAGTTATGGCCTTGCTTCAAACAATACCACAAATTGGTTATATATTGATATTATTGGTTTGGCTTAATAGTTTACAAGCTTTAATTGTGATTGTTATGCTTATGATTTTACCAATTTTCTATCACAATACTGTTAGTGGTATTCAACAGATTGATCGTGATCTTAAAGATGTCATTACACTTTATCACCATTCATTGTTCTTTAATTTACGTTATGCCTATTTACCTCTTATAAGTGGTTATTTAGCATCTGCAGTATCATCTGCTTTACCTATGGCTTTTAAAGTTGGGGTGATGGCAGAAATATTTGTATCATCAAGACAGGGTATTGGTAAATTATTATATAATGCAAGAGTGAATTTCGATATGACAAGTATTTTTGCACTTATTTTATGGATGGTTGTATTACTCATGTTCATTAACTGGATAACAGATATCATTATCAAGAATTTAATATCACAAGCAAGAAATCCCCTTCCTCACTTTTAAAAGTCAGGGAGGGGATGAATTGCTAAAATAATGTTTGCAATAAGTATTGTAATGTTATTGTGATTATGATATAATATATTTGCTAATAAGAATATATGAAAATTACAATA
>JAJQGQ010000236.1 GCA_021200395.1 Erysipelotrichaceae bacterium | reverse complement strand
ATGTTGTATAAACCATTCAATATGTTTAAGATCTTTTAGATTATTTAATGACGTTTGATAAAAATACTCCATTATTTCACCTACTTAAAGAAACCAAAAGGTTTTTTCTTTTTAATATTTTCTACAAATAATTGAATATCCTCATCTTTAGTATGACTATAACTATCAGCTATTTTTTTTGCAGCTGTAGCATTTGTTTGGTTTAGCATACGTGCCATATAGATAGGTGATATCTTTAATGGTGTCTTTTTTAAATAGTAGTCAATGACTTTCTTTAGTTGATAATCATTAGATGTTTCAAGAAGATAAGGAAAATGTTCTGTTTCTAATAAATCTGTCTTATAAAGTATATCTAAATATTGTATAGTGTCATCTTTTAATGGTTGAGGATTAAGTATCAATAATAAAACATCTTTAAAATCTTTTACTTTGATAGTTAAAGTATCCTGTTGTATTTCTACTAGAATAGAATCATTCAAAGATAAGAATTGATTATCTATATCTTTTGATAATTGATAATAAGCATTTAAAACACTTTCTTTATCATTAATAATAAAGGTTTTATTTTTCTTTTCTTTCTTTATTATGTCTAATTCATGATTTAATAAATCTTTATAATTTTGATATATATCATAACTAATATCATTTTTTATATCTTCTAAAAATTGATTCATTTCAATAAGCTGATTTTCATTAGCAGAAGAAATATTCAAATGATGATGCATCCACTCCTCAATATTCATAGAGAAGATATCTATATTTTCTTCAAATAAAATATGACTTTTAATATTTTTAACTTTTTTTTGAAACTCTTTTAGAGATGCATGATTTAACTTAGAGAATTCTTGTCCTATTTTTTCTAATTCTTCATCTTGAAATTGATTAATTTGTTGTTCTAAATGAGCTTTTTGATAGGTTAAAGACGTGATATATTTATTGACTAATTCTTTAAATTGGTTAGAACCAATATCCATATTTTGTAATGTATCAATTTCTTGTTGATATATATTTTTTAATTTTATGATAGACGTAGAATGATTGGTATCAATACCTTGCGTACGCTTTTTCAATTGCTTGTTACACCAATTAAGAAACATATCTTCATCAATGGTAAGACCAACACAATCCGCAAAACGAATCGTTTTGGCACCATTTAAGCTTAATGATGATACTTTTTCATGATACATATTTAAGATATCAAATAAATATTGATTATAATAATCATTGCTAACTTTAGAGTGAATAATATCAACCATAAGTTCATATAAAGGGCCTTTTCTAAAACTATTTTGATCAATATAATTAATCCATTCAGGTAATAATTTTTCCTGTGTTCCTTGTTCCCATTTTTTGAGATTCGCATAATAAGTAACACAATCATCGATTTTTAATCGTCCATGAATAGCTAAAGTGGATAGTTTTTCAAAATGTTGTTTTCTACTTTCATCGTCTAATTCTTTAACTAAGTAAATGGCATAATTTAAATAATTTTCAGGCACATCTAATTGTTTTAAATCAATATGATCCAATTGAATAAAAGTATTATCAATATTCATAATCTCTTCTTTAGGACATAAAACAAAAGATACACGTCCATTACCTCCATTGCCATCCTTACTATATGATAAAAAACCATGTCTTTTTCTAAGTTCATAAGGAAGATAATGATAAATAGAAGATAATATATTTCTAGATATTTGATTATAATTATCATAGCCATGATCTACAATAATTTTTGTTTTACGATTGAGCTTTTCATTTTTCATAAATGTAGCAAGTATCACAATGAGTTGCTCATCATTTAAGATAACTTTATGAGAGTTATCGTGTTTAAAAGTATAGTTGTCAATATGATTATATTGTGATATTTGTAAATCATTGATAAATTGATAATTAAATATTTCAAAGAATTGTTCCTTAAAGAAATCATCATCAACATTTTCTAATAAGCCATGAAAATAATAAGATGGTGTTGTCATATGAGACATATGCCCTGTTTTCGTTATGATAAGATAATTTTGAGGTAAAGCATTATTAAGATTACTGACAGCATATTGTAATGCTTCTGGTTCGTTAGAAATAGATGAATATAAGTCATTATGAGATACAAAGTCATATTTCATATAAGCATTTAATAAAGCTTTTTCTTGATGATCGTTTAAGGTAGATGATTTACTTATTGTACGATAGTTAATTCCGTCATTCGCATATAATAATTGCATCTTTATTCCTCCTTACGAATAGGATAATAGAATAATTCATTTCTTGTTTGAGCATCTACTTTAACGTTAGCTAATTCCTGATATGTTTCTTTTTTCAATCCAAAGAATTTTTCACGTTCTTTAGTAACCATTTTTTCTATATAAGAAGGTATAATACCTAAATAAGCTAATGTCCACAAGAATGGACCTTCTATCATTGATGGTATAGGTAAACCACTTTCGTTATTTCGATTAATAAGTGGATTATCCAAATCATAACCATAAGAAGCAACTGCAAATGGTGTAAAGCTACTAAAGATATTTCCTATTTGGGCAACAATACCTTTAGAAGAATTAAGATAATTATAGCTTTTTTGAATAAACCATTTCATATTATTATAGAATAATGCTCCTTTTTCATTAACCCATGGCGTGTTTTCATCTTTTTCACTTAAATAATGTATAGGATGAGTAGCAGAAGCAAAAGGATTAAATTGACTATGAAATAAATCATAACTTTCTAATGCTTCATCACTTCGTGTAATTAATACCACAGCTGGTATTTTTCTTTCCATTTTAATAGCTTGCATTGTTGTTTCAATATTAGCCAATACCTCCATGATATTAGTATTTACGGGATCGGCCGTTGCTGCAGCATGCATAGGATCTATTTGGGCAGGTGATATACATAACCAAATCATATTAGCCGAGCGTATAATTTCTCTTTGTTCAGCCACAAAATCGGCATCGCCACCATCATATATTTCACCTGGCATATCAACAAATGTAAAAATAAAATTTCTGTGCGAACTATTGATTCTAAAAGTCAAAGAAAACATAGGAATAGCTTCTTTATTTTCAGATGTTTCTCTGATAACTGGCGTTTTTTCTATTTTCTTACCTGTAACATATGGTGTTAATAATGTTTGTTTAAACGTACTCCAGCCTTCTCCTGCATAAGCTAAAGTTGTTAGAACATCCTGATCATAACCTAATGATTCATAACCATTACCTTCACGCATAATACTTGCGAGAAGTGATGCCAAATAGGCTGTTTTACCTACTCTTGCTGTGCCAGCCAATCCTATAACAATCTCTTTAAACTTTCCTGCATGACCATAAAGCTCTTTACCACAAGGTCGACCATCTTTCCCTTTACAAATAAACTTAGAAATGGTTTTCTTTGATCCATCATCAAAAGTCACTTCCAATTTATTCGCAAAACTATTACCCATATCATCTTTATCCATAATCACTATAACATCAAAATAAGCAATAGTCGTATTCATATTTGTTTTAACACGATTAGCGATTTCTTGTATCTTTTCTGCTAACTCGTCTAAATCAATTTCTTTAGAAGTAGCCATAAATTTTGTCAAATTCTCATACTCGATACCGATATTTCCCGCTAAAATATCAATATTAGTTCCTGGTTTATTCGCTAATTTTAATAATTGTTGCTCAAGTTTTTCGGTAGTAAATACAAATCTACCTTGATATGAATTTTGACTAGCTACTTGAAAATCATATTCATCTATTAAATCTTGTAAAGTTAAATATAAACATAAATTTAATCCTGTTAAATCATACCATTCTATACTTGCACCAAAATGTCTACGACTCATCTTTTCCAAAGCCATATTTAACAAATAGCCAAAATCAAATGCTAATTCACTTGCCTCCATGACACGTCCACATCTAGGGCAATGTACTTTATGAAATGCCATATTCTTTCCTCCTAAAATAAATCTAAAAGCTTTCTAATAACCTTAGAAACAAAATTCAATATACTTAATATAATATCAATACTAAAGTCTATAAATGTACCAATGAAAGGTATCTTTGTATAATCTATACGAACTAATAAAAAAGCTATAATAACAATAATCAATACTAAAGCAATCGCTAATATTTGATAATAGATATCTGATTGTTCATATTCTATTGTCGTATCCTTAATTTTATCTTTTAATGATTTCATAATTATATATAAAGTTCACTTTTATGAGTAACTTTCTCACTTTCTTCTTTTATCCTACCAAATAATGTTTTTGAAACAACGGTTTTACTAGCATCCAAACATCCAAAATAAGCTAACGTCCATAAAAAAGGTAATTCTACCATAGAAGGTTGCGGTGTCCTGTCAGCTAAAATATTACTATGAACATCAAAGCCATATGAAGCCACACCAAACATACTAAAACCTTCGAAGACATCTTCCATACTTGGCTCAAAACTAGGCATCTGTTTAAAAAATTGACGTGTTTGTTTTACATAATAATCAACTTTGCTCATATCTAATGAATAATCCTCACTCATATATTCTTCCATAACATGAAGTGATGGGTTAAATAATGCGGGATAATCATTTTTTAATAAGTCACATTGAGTCAATATAACACAGGCTGGAAGTTTTTCAATATAGAGATGATCCAATGTTTTTATTAAATGTGATAACTGATCAAAACCATCTTCTTGATAAGCTTCTTCTTTATAATTATGATATTGACTGTTAACCATAGATGGCTCTATACAACACCATAACATATCGGCACTCCTAACAATCTTACGTTTTTCAATTACAAAATCTATGCTTTCATCACTATCGTCATTGTATATTTCACCAGGCATATCGACAAAAACAAAGTTAAATACTTTATTTTTTATTTGTAATTCTAAATATAACAAAGGTATCTGTGACACATTGGTCACCTCTGTTTTAGTAATTACTTGACTCTGTTCATAGTATTTCAAAATATCATTATAAAATTGTGTAAGATTCTTTTGATTTCTTTTATTTTTAACAATTGATATGATACTATGATGATTCATGAGCTGATAAATAAGCGAAGCTAAATAAGCTGTTTTACCTACACGTGATAAACCTGCAAGGCCAATCACAAATTCATGATGGTAACCAGATTGATCGTCAAATGCCATACCACAACTAGGACAAATACGTTCATATTCTTCATAGATTTTATCATCAATGGTATAACGAATACCAATAGGTATCGTATTAGATAAATCATCTTGATCGAAAATAAATTGCATTGGTATACTTACTATAATTGTATCAGGATGACTTAAGCTTAAAGCATGAATAAGCATTTCAATATGTTCCATTGTTTCTTCAGATGTCCCATGTTGTAATTTTATTTTTTCGTAGAATGAATTATATAACATCGTATGTCGATCACTGTTTTTGATTTCATCAAAGGAAACAGGTTTCATAAGATATTCAATTTGTTTAATGATATCTTTCACACAGAGGTTTAATGATACAAACTTTTCTTTTTGCATGTCAAAATGTAATTCTTGACAAATGTCTCTTAAAGTATAATAAAAATTTAAATCGAGATTCATTAAATGCATACTGATATCGTTTTGTTGGGCTTCAAAGGCTTTCGCAAATATATTTGTAAAATTGAATCCAACCAAATCCGCACTTGTATCTTCCCCACATTTTGTACAATGCATTCTGTTATATCTTATCTGTTTTGTTGCGTCCATGTTTTCACCTACTTATCTATTCTACCATATTTTGCTATTCTTCTAAATATAATTCATTATATAAATGATATCAAAATCTTTATATGAACAAAATCATCAATACGGAAGAAAAATATAGAATATCACAATATAACTATAAGCTAAAATAAACAATAAATCCTTAAAAATTCCTTAATATTTAAATTTTTTCAAAACAAAAATCGTTAGTTTCCTAACGATTTTTCTTTCTCATAAATAATAATACAACTATCGCAATAACAGCAATACCACCAATAACAATATATATTGTCATATTTGTTTCATCACCTGTTTCAACAACATTGACTGATGAATCAGTCATTTCATTGGTTGAAGTTTTCGTCGTATTGGTATTTGTTTCTTCTACTATTTCTTTGGCTGCTATAGAAGAATTGCTATTTGTATTTTCTAAAGCAAATAGTGTCCCAGAATCATTCACAAAATAAAGCGTTCCTTCATCATCAACAACAACATTATTCATATTGTATTGTTGATAGACGCTATCGGGTGTATATAAAGTATTCACTGTAATGCTTGTATTACCTTCATAATCTTCTATATAATAAACACCACCAGGATATGTATTACATGTAAAATAAGCAATAACACTATTTAAATTATCTTCATTAGCATAGGCTATAGTGACCAAAGGTTGAGATTGAACATTAGCAACTGTATCAGAAATAGCAATCACATCCATACTAGAAGCATCTATGACAGCCATAAAACCTGTACCATAAAAATCACTATTATCTTTAAGTCCACCAACATATATACGTCCATTATATAATGTTGGTGTAGATGTACTATATCCATCTTCGTAAATTTGCACTTGATTCTCAACTGTCAAATCAGCAATTGATATTTTATATAACGTAGAGCTCATACTCATCATATACATATAATTATCATCATAAGTCATACCACTTCTTACACTTGTATCTAAAGTTAATGTAGAAATGACTTTATCTTCTGTTAAAGAATGACATACTAAAATACCATCATCTCCAACAAAATATAATTGATCATTTATAACCATAGCTTGATTACTATAATAACCTGTTCTTGAACCAGTAGAAGCATATGTCCAAGCCAATTCTTTCATTTCTTTGCCTGTTGATGTATCTTCATCGTTAACATCTATCGCAAAGAATATGCCATTATCAAAACTATTAACTGTACCTGCATAAAGATAGCCATTATAATAAGTGAGCATTGATGTAACGGCATTACCTGCACTTTCGCTTATCCAAAGCGATGCAAGATTATCAGCATTGAATGCTTGAATAGTCCCATTAGATAAAGGTACAAATATTATACCATCTCCATAGATAATATCAGCACTATAATATAATGAACTAGATAAATTGGCTGTTGATACAATAGAACCATCAGATTGATTAAGTTTCACTAACTGATTAGATCCATTGACCACATAAATATAGTCTCCTACAATAATAGGTGAAGATTTATAATTACATGAACTTAAATATTTTAAGTTTGTATCACTACTTGAAAGTGGTGTAGTCGTTGAAGTAATCGCATTATTGTAATTACTATTTAACCATGATCCATTAATTGTAGATAAACTTCCTGCATCATAATCACTTGTATCAGGTAGTACTTTAACTAAATATTGAACTATTTTTGTAGAACCATCACTATATTGATAAAAAGTTGCAGTTAATAATACATAAGTTTCTTCGTCTAAACTACTATTATTAACAATACCATCACTATTTAAAATATCTTCATTGTTACTACTCCAGCTAATAGAACAATTATAGTCATTCGTATAAGTTGGTAATGAAATATTGTTAGTTGTTTCATTGACTACTTCAATGGAAGCAATTGATGAATCAATAGCAGATGTATCAATTGTATCCCCTGTAACAATAACAGAAGAAAATGATCTAGATAAGTATTCACCTGTTAAAGATTTTGCTGTTAAATAATAAGTACCTGCTTCATTAAAGGAAATCGTTGTTTTGCCATTCTCATCAGTGATAGATTGTAATGCTGTTTCTTCTCCTGTTGGACTTGTCTTATAGTAGATTTGAGCATAAGCACATGGAGCATCAACGATATTCCAATTTTCATCATAGACTTGTTCAATGAGTTCAATTTCCAAATCACTTCCTATTGTCATCGTATAACTATCACTCGTAAAATAAGTATAATTATTACCATCTTCATAAGGATAATATACAACTTGAGAACCATCAACAATACTATAACTAGTATTATCATCAATAGCATACATCCAACCATTACCATAATAACCACAAATACTAGTCACATAAGATCCATAACTACTATCAACACTTGTATATTCTATACCTGATGCTTTCAACACATCCTCACAAGTCATATAAGAATCTGCAGAAACCTCTACTTCCTCATTGTAGTAATAAGTTTCTTCCACTCCTTCTACTCTTAATGATACAATCATTGTATCATCCTGCGCAAATACACTCACACTAAACAACGAAAACATCATTGATAATGTTACAAAAAACGTCAATAATCTCTTCATACTTTCCTCCCTAAAATTCATATTTTATCTTTACTCTTTCTAACTTTTTTATCATAGCAGGTGTTAATATCATCAAAAATAACACATTAGATATACAATAGATAATGGTTGTAGGTAGTGATGATACAATCATCACCATATAGCGACTCAGCAAAAATGTTTGATCTACAGATAACACACCCCATATATCCATCAATAACGAATAAAATATACCTGATAATATTCCTATTATAACTAAGAATATCTTATTTTGTTTATAGCTACTATGACTTAAACAACCTGATATAAATCCAATCAAAGCTAAAGCCAACATCTGATAAGGTGTCCAAGGCCCCTGCCCAAAAAAGATATTCGATACAACAGCGCTTAACGACCCACATAAAAATCCAAACTCTTTACCAAATACCAATCCCACAATAATAATAAGTGCAGCCATTGGCTTAAAACTAGGCGTCAACATAAATAAGACTCTTGAACTCACGCATAAAGCAATATAAATAGCTAAAACAACAATTTCTCTTGCTCTCGGCTTTCTATACTCATATCTAAAATAAAATGGTAATGTTGACAATATGATGAGTAAAATAATTAAAAGATTTAATTGATGATAATGATAAAATATATATGTCAACAATGATAAGACAATCATCATCACTAAACTTATCCAAGTCACAGCATCACATCCTTTAATGATAGAGCCAAACAATTATCTCTAGTTAATCTCGCTAATTGAGTTGTATAAAAATAATGTTGGCTAAAGAAATCATAAGGTCTTAATATATCAGATAATTGATGATGAAATAACATAGATATCATAGTCGCATATGTACCACAAAATTCTAAATCATGAGATACAATTATAATAGTTTTTCCTTTTAGAATAAGTTGTTGTAAATAGGTTCCTAATTTATCTTTCATGAGTGGATCTAACCCTTTGGTAGGTTCATCTAATAATAAAATATCATTATTGTTTAATAAGAGTTTCATGATTCCTAGAAGCTGTTGTTGACCACCACTCAAATCATAAGGATGCATATCCAATAAAGATTCAAATCCAAAATAGTGAATAAGATAATCATCCTGTATTTCTTCTTTAACACTATCTTTATTAATAAGTAATAGTGGTTCTTGAGGTAGATATCCTATTTTGCCATTAATGTTTATTTTCCCTTTATATTTCATATCATTCATTAAAGATCTTAGTAATGTTGTTTTTCCACTTCCATTACTTCCTAATATACATAGTATTTCCTGACTAGGTATATTAACTGATATATCATATAATATATCCTTATCATATGATGCATAAAGATGTTTGATATCAATGCATGTTTCATGATTCTTATATGTTCTTTTTTGGACTTTTAATGGATTAATGAGTGTTTGTGTTTTATAAAATGGTGTATTGATAGGTAATTGCATTTTTGATAATAATTGTATATATGGAGGAAAGAAAGAAAGTAGCTCATTGTCTTTAAGTTTTTTTGCTATATCATTAGGTTTTCCTTGCATGAATACTTTACCTTTATCCAATACAATAAGTTTGTCTATATCATCATATATTTCATCCAATTGATGTGTAACCATCACAATCGTTAAGCCAAAATCATGATGAAGCTTCCTTAATATAGAAACAAATTGTTCCTTAGCTTTAGGATCTAATTGAGCCAATGGTTCATCTAACAATAAGATACGAGGTTGCATCACCATAACTGCTGCTAAATTAACCATTTGTTTTTCTCCACCTGACAACTCACTTGTACGCTTATCATAAATATCTTCTAAATAAAAGTATTGAACTATTTCCGCAATCTTATTTTTCATATTCTTTCGTTCAATACCTAAATTTTCTAATCCAAAAGCTAATTCATGATAAACATAATCTTCAACTATTTGATTATGTGGATTTTGAAAAACATAACCGATTTCCTCACTATCAACACCTTGAAAATCAATATTCCCAATTTGTTTTCCTATGGGTTTTAATTCACGTTTTAAATGTTTCAACAATGTTGTTTTACCACTACCTGTTTTACCTACAATAACATTAATTTCATGATCATATAAATCAATATTAATATCATCTAAAATAAGTTGACTATCAGGATAACTAAAAGATAAATGTTCAATTTTTATCATTCTTTCACCTCCCATAGCATTGGTAATGTAATCATCAATATATATAATAATATATTAATATAATCAATAAGATTAAAAATATCTAATATCATAGTTGGATAATAATAGAAATGACTCCATCTTATCATATAGCTTATAAAACATATGATACCTATACATATCATAACTATAATATGTATCATATCTTTATTTCTAAATACAAACAAATGAAAATAAGTACGCTTATGTTTTCCATAGAATCTAGCTTTCATAGAATTCAACATATCCAATGATGTTTCAAATGCCCATGTTACTTCTATTGAAAATGTATTTAATAATCTTTGAATCATATGTCCTTCATAAAATTGTTTTTGACAAGTATTAATTATTTGATAATGTTCAATAAATCTTGGTATGAGAAAAAATATCATAGATATAAGTAATCCCAATGTAGGAAAGCGATTAGAAAATAAATAGATATAATGTTCACTATGTAATACTTTATTCATAAGTCTAAATAGTATAAGCATATTAATCACTTTTAAGCCAAAGATCAAGCCATATATTAAAGACTCTAATGTAATAAATGAAAATAATATGGTATTCCCACGATGAACAAATAAAGGATTAGATATAGTAATAAGTAATAAAATAATCAAATCATACTTTTTTAAATCTTTAGTTAATAATAATATTGATATAAATTGAACAATAACAATCACTGGATGGCTTTGTATCATAACCAATATAAGATTAATCACAAAATATATAAACAAACTTGATGGATGTGACCTTTGAAAACTTTTCACCATTCACTCCTTGAAACAACATATATCCACTTAATAACATCCCCATCACTTACACTATACTTTGAGGCCCCAACATTTGGTTTTACCCCATTCACACTATATGTCCATCCACTCTCACTGCCACAATCAAATTCATATAAACCATCAATCCCTTTAACATATCCCAATGATATATCTGTAGATACTCCTGTTCTTTTTAATAAAGACATGACTGTATCTCCATCTTCTATTTCCATTGTTTGACTATAGATAATACCATTGGATGGTACTTGATAGTTTGACTCTAAAGCATCTGTATGACTTAGAATAGAACTACAATCAATAGTATATGTACAATAAATAGTAGAATCTTCTGTTGTATTATCAGATGAAGTAGAAGTATTAGATTGATTGTTAGAGGAAGTATTATTTGATGATGTTTTATTGGAATTACTATTAGATGATTGACTAGAAGTAGAAGAACTATTAGAAGTTGAAGATTTACTATTATTTGATTTTGTCGTTGTTTCACTAGAGGCTCCAGATTCGTTATCATCAGTTTCCGTTGAATCTTCATCATTTTCTTCTGTCGTTTCTTCTTCGTCACTTTGGCTATCTTCAGTTGTTTCTACAACTTCACTTTCATCCGTTGTGGCTGTTTCCACAGAGCTAGATGTGCAAGCACATAATGATAGTATAAGACATAAGCATATCAAAATTTTTTTCGTCATTAAAAAAGCCCTCCTTAAAAAAGAGCGCATAAAAGGATAGATATGTATACACAAAATAGAACTATTCTATCTCCACGTAGAATTTATCCTAAGATAATGGCAAGTATTCCGACTTTGATTCATCACTCCAGCACCTTCTCAGTTTCCCAATGGTATGTTGCTTTCATTCCTCATCACGGCAGCGGGACTGTCCAGGTTTTTCACCTGATTCCTTATTAATGTTTGTCACAACCACTAAATATGCGATTTCTTATTTATTTTTTACCATTATAACGAACTTTTCATATTATGACAATCATTTGTATAAATTAAAAAATCAAGATTTTATTCTTGATCTTTATCATTCATAAACTCAATAATATCTTCTAATAATACAGGCGTGAAATCGTTGGCATCAACACCTACATCAAATTGACATCTATCCGTTTTTTATATATTTTAACTTTTAATTTTTGAAAAAATCAGATACTCATTATATGCTTGTTCTAATAATTTGAAATCGCAACTATTTCTTAATAGTTTTTCATTCAATCTGCTTATAACACGTATATATGTATTTTTAGCATACTTTTGTATTGTAGATCGCTTGCTTTTGCAATATCGGTATTCTTTTTCTATAAAAATTCTTCTTTCGTGTGTTTCACAACCTTCTTTAAAGTTATATATATTAACACATCTATCAGGCACTGGTATCATATAATTAAATCTCAATGACCCAGCAACTATCTCTTCACCCTTATTTTGAATTTTTATAAGCATATTTTCACGATATTTTTTTTGAATATGATGATACAGGAACAAAATACTTTTTGTGCTCTATTTCCAAAACAGCTCCATACAAAACTTATTACGATTAGCGTAAACTACATTAGGAACAGTCATAAATCCTCTATGCTCAATTTCGTATTTTTTAAGATAATTTATATAATCTTCACCAACAAAATAAAATGCTATTTTCATAAATACCTCCAATTCTAAGCAAAAGGGACAGTATTTAAATTACTGCCCCCTTTTCACTGATTACTTTTACGCTCGCCCTTAATGGTGGCGAAACACCAATAAAACGTGTAATCTACGTTGTCCGCAATTATAATATATCAAATACAAAAAATATGCAAGAATATAATTATGTTAAAAAAGATTAATGTTTTATCCAGATGTTTTGGTTGTTTAATCATCAAACTTTCGTTATAATGATTCATATAACTATTGGAGGTAACTTATGAAAATATCAGATATATTAAAAACAAAATCAACAATTTCTTTTGAAATATTCCCACCTAAAAATAAAGATGGTGATATTTCTTCTATTTATCATACTATAGAAGAATTATCAAAATTAAATCCTGATTTTATTAGTGTGACTTATGGAGCAGGTGGAAGTAATAGAGATAAGACTATTGAAATAGCTTCAACAATTAAGAATCAATATCATATTGAATCTGTAGCCCATTTAACATGTATTAACGCTACTGAAGAAAGTATTAGAGATATATGTCAACAATTGAGAAATAATAATGTTGAAAATATTTTAGGATTAAGAGGGGATTTTCCTAACGATCCTAATTTTAATAAAGATGAAATGGTATTTCACTATGCAAAAGAGTTGGATGAATTTATTATTAAAGAGTTTCCTAATGATTTTTGTTTATCAGGAGCTTGTTATCCTGAAGTGCATTATGAAGCAGATTGTTTTGAGGATGATTTAAAAGCTTTGAAACAAAAAGTTGATGCAGGAGCAGAGTATTTAGTAACACAAGTATTCTATGATAATAATTATTATTATAGATTAGTTAAGGAAGCCAGAAGAATTGGTATTACTGTTCCTATTTTAGCAGGTATTATGCCTGTTACCAATGCTAAGTCATTGTTGAGAAGTAGTAAGATGTGTGGTTCTTCAGTACCTTATAATCTATCAACAATGATTGAAAATTATTATCATTATCCTAAGGCTGTTAGAGAAATAGGTATAAATTATGCTACTGCACAAATTATTGATTTAATCACAAATGGTGTGGATGGTATTCATATTTATACAATGAACAAACCAGAAATTGCCCAAAGTATTTTTGCAAGTATTCCAACAGTCTTAGAAAATTTAAATCATGATTAAGCAACAAGCTCTTAAATATTTAGGTTACCATGATCAAATATTAGATGATAATTTTGATAAGTTATATGATATATGCGAAAATGAAGTTATAGAATACTCTCATTTTAAACAAGTACATCAAATATGTACTTTAACGGATGATTTAATAATTGAAGAGCTCAATATGAGTCTTCTTTTTGAAGATACGAAATATTATTTACAAGGATGTCATCATGTGATGCTTATAGCAGCCACCTTAGGAATAGATGTGGAAAGAAGAATTAAATATACTTCTAAGATTGATATGAGTAAAGCAGTGATTATGGATGCTATCGCAAGTAGTTATTTGGAATATACTTTAGATGAATATGAAAAGACACTTGATTTAAAAGATAGAACTTTTCGTTTTGCGCCTGGATATGGTGATGTTCCTGTTTCATTAAATAAAGAGTTTTATAAGTATTTGAATATGTATAAATATTTAGGAGTTACTTTAACTAATAGTGGTTTATTTGTGCCACAAAAGACAATGCTTTGTTTTATTGGTATTGGCAAGGATCATAAACATAAAGAATGTGGACATTGTATGCGTAAGGATACATGTAGTCTTAGAAAGGATAATAAGAGATGTTGGATAGATTAAAGAAAGATTTGTTGTTTTTTGATGGAGCAATGGGAACACAACTACAAAATGCTGGCTTAAAAGCTGGTGATATTCCTGAGGAATTGAATATTAATAATCCTGAATTATTGGTTTCTATACATGAGAGATATCTTAATGCAGGAGCAGATTTTATTACCATCAATACTTTTGGATGCAATCCATTGAAAATGAAAGATTCTAAGTATGATTTTAAAGATATGATCAAAGCTGCTGTCAAACATGCAAAAGAAGCCCAAATAAGAACCCATAGAGAACATGATAGTTATATTGCCTTAGATATTGGTCCTATTGGAACTATGCTTAAGCCAATGGGTACATTAAGTTTTGATGAAGCTTACGAGATTATTAAGTCACAAGTAATGGTTGTAAAAGATGATGTAGATGTTGTTTTATTTGAAACAATGAGTGATTTGTATGAAGTAAAAGCTGGTATATTGGCTGTTAAAGAAAATACGGATTTACCAGTATTTGTGACGATGACTTTTCAAGATGATGGACGTACTTTAATGGGTGTTGATCCCTTAACATTTGTGAATGTTGTGGAAGGGTTGAATGTTGATGCCTTAGGTGTGAATTGTTCCTTGGGGCCTGATGAATTAAGACCTATTGTTGAAGATATATTATCATATGCTCATGTTCCTGTTATTGTTCAACCTAATGCAGGTTTACCAGTTTTAAAAGATGACAATACTTACTATGAAGTGACGCCCAATGAATTTACAACTTCTATGCAACATCTAGTTGATTTAGGCGCAAGTATTGTCGGTGGATGTTGTGGCACATCACCTGAATTTATACAAGCGATGAAACAAGCATTGCCTACAAAAGTAAAACCAAGAAATAATCCTTATAAAACGATGGTTTCTTCACAAAATCAAACAGTTGTCTTTAATGGACAAGTTGTGATATGCGGAGAAAGATTAAATCCTACAGGTAAAAAGAAGATGAAGTTAGCCTTAAAGGAAGAAAGATATGATGAACTCGTTAGAGAAGCGATTAAGCAAGATCAAGCTGGCGCTCATGTTTTAGATGTGAATGTGGGATTACCTGGTATCAATGAAGCTGAAGTCATGAAAAAGGTTGTACCGATGTTACAAGAAGTAGTCAATTTACCTTTGCAAATTGATTCTTCTGATCCTAAAGCGATTGAAGCTGCTTGTCGTTATTATAATGGTAAACCATTAATTAATTCTGTTAATGGTAAGGATGAAGTCATGGATGCTATATTCCCTATTGCGAAAAAATATGGCGGGGTGGTGATTGGTTTAACTTTAGAGAGTGGTATTCCTTTAAAAGCTGAAGAAAGATTAGATATAGCTAAAAAGATTATTAATAAAGCTAAGTCTTATGGTATTAGAAAAGAAGATATTATTATTGATTGTTTAACCTTAACAGCATCAGCTCAACAAAAAGAAGTTGTTGAAACACTCAAAGCTTTGACAATGGTTAGAGAAATGGGTAATCATACAGTATTAGGTGTTTCCAATGTATCTTTTGGTTTACCGAATCGTTCATTGCTCAATCGAACTTTCCTCACAACCGCTTTATATGCAGGTTTGGATTTACCAATTATGAATCCTTTAGATGAACAAATGATGGGTGTTATTGATGCTTATAATGTTCTTACATATCAAGATCAAGATAGTATTCAATATATTGACAGACATGCCAATGATGTTGTTTCTTCTAAAGTCCAAAAACAAGTACAATCTAATAAACAAGAAACTCAGGAAATGAATCTCTATTATATGATAATTAGAGGTTTAAAAGATGAAATTAAGCAACAAACACAAATAGAATTATCTTACAAAGATGGTTTAACACTTATTAACGAAGTGATTGTGCCAGCTTTAAATCAGGTAGGAAAAGATTATGAAACAGGTAAGATATTCTTACCACAATTGATTCAATCAGCTGAAAGTTCTAAATTAGCTTTTGAAGTTGTTCAATCTACATTTACTAATAATTCTAATGAAAAGAAAGGGCCAATATTAATATGTACTGTAGAAGGAGATATTCATGATATTGGTAAAAATATAGTTACTGTTGTTTTAGAAAGCTATGGCTATGAAATGATAGACTTAGGTAAAGATGTTAAAGTTGAAGATGTGGTGAAAGCATACCAAAAATATCAACCTAAAGCTATTGGCTTAAGTGCATTGATGACAATGACAGTTGTCAATATGAAACGCACAATTGAAGCTCTACATGAAGCTAACTGTCAAGTCCCTATTTGGGTTGGTGGTGCTGTCCTTACTGAAGATATTGCTAAGGATATTGGAGCTGACTATTATACTGTTGATGCTATGGCATCAGTCCATTTATTAAATGAAATTATAAAATAAGCAGGGTAACCTGCTTATTTGCTTATCATCTTTATTTAGGTTATAATTGAATAAAAACGAGGTGAAACAATGAACTTTTATATTGTTGATGACGACAGACCTTTTTCACAAAAATTAAAAGAGGATATAAATTTATATTTTAATGACGTGGATGATTTAAACATAACAATTATTAATGAATCATTTGAAAAGATATTAGATGTTAAAATGATGAACGTTATCTTTTTAGATGTTGATTTAAATACCACCTACACTGGTCTTAACCTTGCAACATATATTCAACATAACTTTCCTAATGTTATACTCATATTTATATCAAATCATGATGAGTTTGTCTTTCCAGCATTATCGTTCAATATATTTCAATTCATTCGAAAAAATAACTATAATAATGATCTAAATACTGTTTTATCTCAATTAAACAAACATTTATCAGAAAATAATAAGAAAATCATTATTCAACAAAATGGAAGAAAAACAAGCATTCAAATTAATGAAATAAAATTTATCATGGTTATGGGCCATGACTTGTTTATCAAAACAATTAATAGTGATTATACTATAGTTTCATCTCTTAAAAAATTTATGGAAAAAATCAACAATATTAACTTTATCCAAATACAAAAAAATGTTGTCATAAATTTTAACTATGCCAAAGAAGTTAAAACAACAAAGGTTATTCTCGTTGATAATCAGGAATTTAATGTGGGAAGAATATACAAGCAAAATCTTATGAAACAATATGAGGAGTTCTTATTAAAATGAGTTACTTAGATACGCTATATTTAAATATGAATGAAGTGGATATTATGCTTCCTATTATATGTATGCTTATCATAGGAATATATAATTTTAAATTATTAAATGCTTCAAAAAGATTTATTTCTATTATTTTTATTTCATTATTTTGTGCTTTAGAATCCTACTTGTACAATTACTTTTATTTTAATACGAGTTTATTGATATTCTTTCAAATAGGTACAATTATTATCATCAATATGTTCACAATGAAAAAATGGAACATCAAATATTGTATCATACCTACATTATTATTAATACTTCAAACATTTGTGAATACCATTTCTTTGGTCATTATATCATTGTTTACATCAATTGAACCTTATTATATAAGAGAACAAGGTTCAGCTTATATTTTAGCTATGTTTATATTGTCTACGTTATTATTTATATTATTGATGCAACTATTTTTCAAATATCATTCAAGAATTAAAATTCAAATCAATAATATTGATAATACGCCTTATTGGTATTCTTTTAGCATATTTGCATTTGCGTTCCTTAATGCATTTTCTATCTTATATGAATTTATTTATTATCATTATTATAGAGACATTAAGATATATAGCTTATTATTCCTATTTATGATTGTTTTTACATCTTTTATTATATTCTTTTTTAATATGCAACGTGAATATCAAAACCACCTTATGATCAACACCGAACTCATTAAAAGCCAATATTTAGAAAAAAACTTCAAAGAAATCAATAAACTATCTTATCAAATATCACAGGATAAACATGATATGTTTTATATTTTGAAAAGCATTCAAAATCTAGCTAATAAAAATAATACAAAATCTATTAATCAATTAATAGATAAAAACCTTCATAAATATCAAACACCTTCATTAACACTCACAAATGATAATGTATATTTGGATTATTTGATATTAAAC
>JAJQGQ010000129.1 GCA_021200395.1 Erysipelotrichaceae bacterium | reverse complement strand
ATTTATGGAGCCACAGTTATTATATGAGTACGCTTGGTGATATGAGCAGGGATGTTGTAGAAAAATATATTCATAACCAGTATTCAAAGTAGTACGCATTCCTCTCCTGACTTGGGGAGGAGATTTCTGCTTTATTTTTAATTGAAAACATAAATTTTTAATAATTATCTAAAAAAAGGTAAGAATATGCTATAATGGATACAATATTGGAGGTAGATTATGAAAGATGGATTTGTAAGAGTGGGTTGTGCAAGTTTTGAAGTCAAACTTGGACAAGTCAAAGAAAATGCAAAGCAAATAATAGAATATGTTAAAAAAGCCAATGAAGTTCATTGTCAAACATTGGTTTTTCCTGAATTATGTTTAAGTGGTTATACAATTGAGGATTTATTTTATCAAAAAAGAGTACTCAATGAAGTTTATGAACAATTAGAAGAAATAACTATACAATCAGAAGATTTAGATGTATTGTTTGTAGTGGGTGCACCTTTAGTGCATTTGAATAAATTATATAATTGTGCTGTGGTGATTCATGATGGTGAAATATTAGGTGTTGTACCTAAGACATATATTCCTACCTATCATGAATTTTATGAGGGTAGACATTTTACAAGTGGTCCTCAAGATTCAACAGTGATTAATATTAATGGTGTTTATTATCCTTTTGGGACAAATATTTTATTTGTAGATGAAGAACATGATTATTTCAAATTTGGTATTGAGATTTGTGAGGATTTATGGGCTCCCCTTCCACCTAGTACTAGACATTGTCTGAATGGTGCAACCTTGATATTAAATCCTTCTGCTAGTAATGATTTAACAGCCAAATCTGATTATCGTAGATTATTGGTATCATCTCATAGTGCAAGATTGGTTTGTGGTTATGTTTATTGTAATGCAGGATTAGGTGAATCAACGACTGATGTAGTTTTTTCTAATCATCATCTGATTGGTGAGAATGGCAATATTGTAGCTGAATCTAAGCAATATGAAGAAGGTTTGATTTATACCGATTTAGATTTAGAGAAGATGCAAACAGAGCGTATGGAAATGACAACTTATGAAAATAGAGATGATGATTATGAATATGTTTATTTCTATCATGATGAGGTTGATTTAGATCTAAAACGTTATTATGATCCTCAACCATTTGTACCTAGTCAAAAAGATAAACGAGCTTTACGTTGTAAAGAAGTCTTTAATATTCAAATTCATGGTTTGATGCAAAGATTAAAAGCTGCCCATATCAAAAAAGTTGTGATTGGTATATCTGGTGGTTTAGATTCGACTTTAGCATTGTTGGTAGCTAGTATGGCTTATCAGGAATTAGGTTATCCTTCAACAGACATTATTGCCGTAACTATGCCTTGTTTTGGTACCACAAGTCGTACGAAAAGTAATGCCATTAAAATGATGGAAGAACTCCATGTGACGTCAAAAGTCATTGATATTGGTGAAGCCGTCATGAAGCATTTTGAAGATATTGGTCATGATGAAGCCATTCATGATGTGACTTATGAAAATTGTCAAGCCAGAGAAAGAACTCAAGTACTGATGGACATTGCAAATCAAGAAGGTGGTATTGTCATTGGTACAGGTGATTTATCAGAAGTCGCTTTAGGATGGTCTACATACAATGGTGATCATATGAGCATGTATGGTGTTAATGTTTCTGTACCAAAGACATTGGTTAGATATTTAGTTGATTATGTATCAACGTTATATAAAGGAAAGCCTCTAGAAGCTATACTCCAAGATATCCTCAATACCCCTGTATCTCCTGAACTATTACCTGCTAAAGATAATGAAATTGTTCAAAAGACAGAAGATATTGTAGGTCCATATGAACTTCATGACTTCTTCTTATATCATCATGCTAGATTCCACTATGAACCTAGAAAACTCTATCGTATCGCTTGTCATACTTATAAAGATAAATATACACCTGAAGAAATCAAAAAATGGTTAACATTATTCTATCGTCGTTTCTTTACTCAACAATTTAAACGTTCATGTATTCCTGATGGACCAAAAGTTGGTAGTGTGGCCCTGTCACCTAGAGGTGATTTAAGAATGCCTAGTGATGCTAATGTTCAGTTATGGCTAGAAGAATGTGAGAAATTATAAAAAGCACGATCAATTCGTGCTTTTTCTTATCTCATAAGGATTTCTGCCTGCTTTTTCAAACAATTTCTCCATGCCAATAGAACGCATTTGCGTAATCATTTGTGCCATTTCCTTAACATCAACACTCATATCAGATAATATCCATGATAGTGTCATACTAGATGATGCAGTAGCATGATAAATAGTCGCAAAATAGAGTGTTTCAGGTAATTCTTCTCCATAGAGTTCTTGATGCCATTTTAAATCAAATGCTTTACAATGTTCAAAAATATAATCCTTTAGACAATTTTGTCCTTCCATCATGCATGCTTCTTTCATAAATTTTTTATACTTTAACATATTTTCAAAAGATATCACTAATGAATCATAAAAAGATAAATTAAGATTATCATCATTAAAATCAGGTATGATTTTGTTTTCATAAATATATTGTATCAAATGATTCTTATCTAAAAAATGATTATAAAAAGATTGTTTGCTGACTTTTGTATATGATAATAATTGTTTAACTGTAATAGTTGATAATGATTGTGTTTTATTAAGTTCTAATAAGCCATCAGCTAATATTTCTTTAATGTCTAGTGCCATGATGTTTCACCTCTATAAAAATTATAACATGATTGTTGTAATTTTTGTAATAAATAATGTACAATGTGAATCAAAGGTGGTGCTATTATGTTTGATGTCAATTATTATAATAATCTTTGTATTGAAGTTGAAAAAAAGCGAATCGAAAAAGAAAATAGTGAAAAAATTATAAATGAATATGAAAGCAAAATCGAACAATATAATAAGAAATTAAAAATATATCATGACAAAATTGAAATTATTGAAAACAAATTTTTAAAAAACAAAACACTTAAACTTCAAAAAGAACTTTATAAATATTGTGACGAACGGGACAAATGCTATGACGAATATATGGATTGTCTTAAAAAATATCACACTTTTAATAATGAACATTGTAAATTATTTGAAGATTATACACAGTTATTAGAAAAACAGTGTGACTATTATGATAAATATCCTAATGAAATCAATCAAATTGAAGCCAATAAAAAAATTAATACTCAAGATAAAATACATGGAACCGAAAAAGACATAAATTATGAAATCACAACAACTAATAAAACATATAAAAAGAAACCTCGTAAAAAGCAACGTTATAAAAATAAAAGACACAAATAGAATTCATGGCATATTCCATGAATTATTTGATTTTTAATTATAAATCTATGATGAAAGCAATATATTTTTATTGTATAATAGGATTAAGAAAGGATGGTGTACATGTCAATGTCAAACAATATTAATTTAAATTTATATTATATTAAACACTTTGATGAAGTAGTATTATCCTT
>JAJQGQ010000039.1 GCA_021200395.1 Erysipelotrichaceae bacterium | reverse complement strand
ATGATATATTCACCATGTGAAGCTTGCCTTAGTTTCAAGCTCATTATAACATAAATGATATAATGTAACCAAGGAGGAAAATAGAATGCATAAATTAGGTATTTCAGTTTATCCTGATAAATCAGATATTAATGAAGTGTATGCTTATATGGAAAAAGCTGCATCTCTAGGATTTACCAGAATATTTACATGTTTTTTGTCTGTACCAGATGATGAAAGAGAAACATATTTAAGCACAACTTTTAAGGATTTTATGAAGAAGGCTCATGAATTGGGATTTGAAGTTGCTGCTGATACAAATCCAGAAGTCTTTAAGTTGATTGGGGCAACACCCGATAATCTAAAGCCATTCGCTGATTTGGGACTCGATATTATTCGTTTGGATGGTAATTTTGGAACTCAAGGTGATATTGCTGTAACACGTAATCCTTATAATATTAAAATTGAGTTTAATGCAAGTATGGATGCAGGTGTTGAATTATTGATTAATAATGGTGGTAATAAGGATCAAATTATTATGTGTCATAACTTTTTCCCTGAAAGATATACTGGGTTGGATTTTGATTTGTTCCAGGAATTTAATGCTTATTGGAAAGAGTTAAACTTACATACGGCTGCTTTTGTATCTAGTAATAATGAACATACAATTGGTCCTTGGCAAGTATTCTGTGGTTTACCAACAGTAGAAATTATGCGTGGCTTACCAATTGATTTACAAGCACGTTATTTATTAGCAACTGGTGATGTTGATGATATTTTAGTTGGTAATTATCCAGCTACTGATGAAGAACTAGAAGCTTTATCTAAAGTGAATTTACAAGCAATTGAATTTAGAGTTGATGAAGCTGAAGGTATCACAGATAATGAAAAAGCCATTATGTATGAATTTGCACCACATTGGGATAGATATGATCATTCATCATTTATGTTAAGATCTTCTATGTCACGTGTTTGGTTTAAAGCCCAAAAGAGTGTTCAAGATCCTACAGTATCTACTAATATGAATTATCAAATTACATCACAATCCATTCCTTATCGTGATCCAGGTAAGAGTGTATTTACAAAAGGTGATGTATTGGTTGTTAATGATAATTTGGCTCACTATCGTGGTGAATTAGAAATTGTTTTAACAGAAATTCCAAATGATGGTGAACGTAACTTAGTTGCTACAGTTAAACCTGAAGAAATCATGTTATTAGATTTCATTAAACCTGGACATCATTTTAAGATTCTTAAATAGTTATAAGCAATTCGCGACACACTGTGTCGCGTTTTTGTTTATACAATATTTTAAAAGCAATTTATTGTTCTAATTCATTATCTCCTGTTGCATAATCTATAATAATACCAGGTTGAACATTATAAACATAAACATTAAAACAAATACCTTCACCATCATCTTCAACCGAATAAGCTTCCATCTCTACACCACTTGCAACTAAGTTATTTCCATCAAATAATGGTGTAACACGATACAAAACATGATTATCTGTTTCCTTAACATAATCCGCAACCATATTTTCAAATGGTAACATACCGTCAACATTCATATATCGAGTTCCTGTTATCAAATTTTTCTCATTGGCATTCTCTCCAGCCAATTGAAAACCAATCAAATGACAACGATTATATAAATACTGTCCATCCACAAAATCATATTTTGCTATTTGCCAGCCTGTTGGTTTAATCATACCAATAGACTGTCTTTTTTCTGTAGGCATAAGCTCTTGACAAATATTGGCATAAGCTACCCCACATCTTCCTAAACTATCTAATTCAGTATATTCTTCAAAAACATCGGTTGTTATTTCATCATCAGTAAAATAAGGTATATTATCATTAATCTCTATATAAGGGTCTTCGTCATAATCGGGAATACTATCTAAATCAATGACCGTTTCATTTCCAAATGTTATATCAATATCAACATTTTCATTAACAACATAGCCACCAAATACAATAATAGCTAATGATAGCATTGTCATTATAAAACGTTTCCAAAAACTTTTTTTCTTTCTTCTACGCTTTCTCATCTTTTCTCCTATATATTTCTTTTGTTATATGATGTGATTTCCCTTCAAATTCTATTGTTTCTATTAAAGAAAATAAAGTTAAATCAATATCTAAATAAAAATCAGCAGGATAATTTCTATTCCATTTATACAATATGATTTCATCTATATTATCTTGATATTGATTTACTGATACATTTTCAATGAAGTTATAACCATCATTATCTAAGAAATCTTCATCTACAATACATTCTACACAATCTTTATATAATTTATAAGAATAATCATTCATATGAATAGGTTCATATATCTTCATATCCTTACGCATTTCAATGTCTTGAGATAATCGTCTATGATTAAACATCAATCCCAAACGATTATCAACTGCAACTATTATCTTCATATAATTTCTCACAACTTATGAAATATAGGTTTCATTTTTTCATATGTACAAAATTCTTCAAAACCTAACTTCTTAAGTTCCTCTTTAGTTTCTTTTATATAGGCACCTAGATGTTCTTTCTTATGACTATCACTACCAATCGTAATAATTCTTCCACCCAACTCTTTATAAAGTTTTAAAATATCTCTAGAAGGTGTTAAATCTTTAAGTCCATAACGATGAGATGATGTATTGACTTCAATACCTTTACCATCCTCTATAACAATCTTTAATATTTCAGCAATCTGATCTTTTAATAATTCAAAAGGATAAACACCTTGATTATCATATCTTACAATTAAATCCATATGACCTAATACACTATAGTCTTTATAATTTTTGACCACATCCAACATTTCCTGATAATATCTTTCATTATATTGTTTTTGCGTTCTACCAGCTTGAAACTCATTTGTCCAAAATTCTTTATCTTCAACTTGATGAATGGATAAGATAATAAAATCAAAATCATATTGATGAAATAACTTCTCATAATCTTTTATAGTATGCGTTTGTATACCAAACTCCATCCCCTGTTTGATTATGATAGGATAGATTTTTCTAAGTCTATCGATTTCTTCAAAATACTTTGGATAATCCACATTAGCTAATGGCATCCCATCACGATATTCTATTTCTACACCACTATCCCAATCATTCTTGATACCATAATCAACATGGTCAGTAATACATATCTCATCCATATTCATATTGATAGCATCCTTAATGACATCTTCCATTAAATATTCACTATCATCACTAAACTCTGTATGTACATGATAATCACAAAACATCATAAAATCCTCCTCATTGAATCTATTATAGCACTAATAAAAAACAGATTGCAAAACTATATAATGCAACCTGCCTCAGACTAAGAATTTATGACTGTATCAAATTAATAACACTATTAAAACATCTTTTTTAATTGTATAGCCACGCCATCTTCATCAACTGATGGACATACTATTTCAGCTTTTTCTTTAATAATATTAATTGCATTTCCCATAGCGATAGGATGTCCAACTGTTTCAAACATTTCTACATCATTAGGACCATCACCAAAACAATAACTATCATCAACATCAATATCCAATAAATCTAATACATCTAATATACCAGTTGCTTTAGAAACTGTAGGTGAATAAATTTCCATACTATGATTATCAGGATGAAGTTCATGAGAGAAATGTTGTAAGTTAGATACGACATATTGATATTCTTCTTTATTTTTAACCCAAGCTTCTACCTTTATGGTTTGTTCAATAATTTCTTCTTCACCATAATCAAAAATAAAGTTTTCAAAATCAATATTACATTTCGAATAAAATTCTAACAATGTTGTATAGCCTCTTCTAATATAACATGCTTTCGGTGTCAATAATGTATATTCAATATGTCTATCTCTTAATTTCTTACATAATTCTGTAAGATAAACATTATTAAGATATCTAACCTTTAAATTTTTATTTTGATAAGTTAATTGCGCCCCATTGGATAACACATAACCATCAAAACCAATATCTTTCACATTCTGTGCAATAAAGCCATAAGGCCTACCACTTGCCACAAAACAAAGTACTCCTTTTTGTCTAGTTTCATCAATAGCATCTCTAACATTTTGGGTAATTCCTCCTAAGGTGTATGAATAAATTGTGCCGTCGATATCAAAAAATACTATCTTCATGATATCCACCCGAAATGTTTACAAGCATTATAAATACCATCCTTATCAGCATCGCTTGTTACATAAGTTGCTTTGGCTTTCAATTCATTTATCGCATTACCCATTGCGATAGATGTCCATTCATCACTAAACATCGATAAATCATTTTTCTCATCACCAAAAACAACGACATCTTTATAATCTCCATGAAAATAATCAACCATTTTCTTAATACCTTTTGATTTATCACCAGGTTCAACAAATAAATATTCCTTATGAAAACGACACCAAGGTAAATCCTTTAATGATTCTAATTGTTGTTCTGCTGGGGCAAAACAAGCCACATAAACTTTGTATATTTTATCATAATCTAATGGATTTAAATCTTCCTTAACAACTGTATCCATATAAACATCATGTGTAAAATCATAAAATCTATGATCAGGTGCTAATCTTCTGGTCTTATTATCAGGAGATAATGCCCAAATATAATTTTTTTCTTTACACTCATTAATTAAAGCAATACATTTATCATAATCTAAAGGTTCTATATCAATAAGTTCATCATTAATAGTAATACCATTACCTCCATCACTTACCATATTATGAAAACCTAGATTAACCATATTTTCTTTAGCCATAGCATAACTTCTCCCTGTTGCGATAGCTAAAAAATGACCATTTTCAGATAGTTTTTGTAATGCTAATTTGGTAGATTCAGGAATATATTGTTGTCCTGGAGTGCCGACTGCTAATGTCCCGTCAATATCAAAAAAGAAATACTTCTTTTGTCCCATATCATTCACCTCGCGTGGTATTTTATCAAATAAGTAGAAAATTGTCTACGATTTACTTTTTTAGAAAGTGAGAATAAAAAATAATAAAACTATTTTCCTTTTTCATGTATAATAAATATATAACAATAGGAGGATGTAAGATGTTACATAAGAAATTAAAACCATTCCCTGATGATTTCCTTTGGGGAGCTAGTACTAGTGCTTATCAAGTGGAAGGAGCAAATTTAGAAGATGGAAAAGGACCATCTGTTCAAGATGTTAAAAAAGTTCCAGAAGGAACTTCAGATTTAACGGTATGTGCTGATCATTATCACAGATATAAGGAAGATATTGCTTTAATGGCTGAAATGGGATTTAAAGTTTATCGTTTTTCTATTTCATGGTCTAGAATTTTACCTAATGGTATTGGTGAAGTAAATCCTAAAGGTATTGAGTTTTATAATAATGTTATTAATGAATGTTTAAAATATGATATTATTCCACTAGTTACAATGTTTCATTTTGATTTGCCACAGGCTTTAGAAGAAAAAGGTGGATGGTATAATCGTGATTCAATTGATTGGTTTACCTATTTTGCGAAAGTAATGTTTGAAAATTTTGGTGATAGAGTGAAATATTGGTTGACTATCAATGAACAAAATATGTTAATTTTAACAGGAGATACTATTGGAACAACAACCTTGACTGGACCAGAAAAATATAAGAATCTATATCAACAAAACCATCATATGTTAGTAGCCCAAGCAAAGGCTATGGCATTATGTCATGAAATGGTTGAAGGCGGCAAAATTGGTCCTGCCCCAAATATTTCATTAGCATATCCAGCAAGCTGTAAGCCTGAAGATAACTTAGCTGCCCAAAATCTTAATGCTGTTAGAAACTGGTTATATTTAGATATGGCAGTCTATGGAAAATACAACAATTTAGCTTGGGCATTTATGGAAGAAAGAGATGCAACACCAGTTATTGAAGATGGTGATATGGAAATATTGGCTAATGGTCATCCTGATTTTATTGGTTTCAATTACTATTCTACCGCAACTGTTGCCTGGTGTGGTGAAGATGCTAAAGATACTTATGGTCATGATCAACAAAAGACAAAAATGGAAAAAGGTGTTTATGTTGGTGCTGCCAATCATAACTTGCCTCATACTGATTTTGGTTGGGAAATTGATCCGCAAGGATTTAGAGCTACCATTAGAGAAATGTATTCTAGATATCGCTTACCAATGATTGTTACTGAAAATGGAATAGGCGCATACGATAAGTTAACAGAAGATGGTAAAGTTCATGATCCATATAGAATTGAATATTTAAGAAAACATATTGAACAAATTCAATTAGCTATTAGTGATGGTTGTGAAATGATGGGATATTGTCCTTGGTCCGCTATTGATTTGATTTCTACACATGAGGGTATGGTTAAGAGATACGGTTTCATTTATGTTGATAGAGAAGAATATGATCTTAAATCATTGAATAGATATAGAAAAGATTCATTTTATTGGTATAAAAAAGTCATTGCATCTAATGGTTCTGATTTATCTGATTAACGAAAGAAAGGAGAAGCTTATTCTCCTTTCTTTTTCATAAATGTATTTCTAAAATCAATCACAAATGTATATATAATTGGTATATAAAATAATATAAAATAAAATCTTTGTACAAACATAACTGCACCTATTGTAATTGATATTTGGGCTGTTGTCGCTGTTGCACTGCCAAATACATAAGCAAAGAATACAACTAAAGATGCAAAAAAGAATATTAAATATATTTTATCAATTAATTGTCTTCTATTAAGCTTAATTTGAATTAAATAAATTAACATATATAATACAGTCACAACAAAGGCTCCTAATACTAATAAGTCTTTACCTTTATTCATGGTACTAAACAAATAACTAGAGTGCATATCGTTAATAGTTCCAAAATGAATATAAGAAAGAAATTCAGTATTTAATAATTGATTTGCAAATACACCAATAACAATTGCAGTTGCTACTTTTAATACTATTTCTAATATACTTAATACATCATCTAACTTTATTTTTTTATACCACTTTTCTTTTTTTGGTTGTTGTTTTTTTACTTTCTTAGCCATAGACAATACCTCCTTTTATTATTGTAAAAGATAATTATGGAAATAATGTCATAAAAAAAAGTCAAAAAAACAAAGAAATCACACAATTAAAAAGATAATGCATAGCATTATCTTAAATAATCAGTATTTTCTAACATAACTCCGCAGCCTTCGGCAACACAATCCAATGCATTATCAGCAACAAATACAGGAACACCTAAACCTTCTTCTAAGAATTTATCTAAGTTATGTAATAATGCTCCTCCACCTGTTAAGAAGATTCCTTTATTAACGATATCAGCTGATAATTCTGGTGGTGTTTGTTCCAATACTTGTTTAGTAGCAAGTAAGATTGTCATACAACTTTCTTCTAAAGCTTCTTGAGTTTCTTTAGCATTTAAAGTAATAGTATGAGGTAAACCAGTTACTAAATCTCTACCTCTAACATCCATTGTGTCCTCAGCACTTGCTTCATAAGCACTACCAATAGCAATCTTGATTTCTTCTGCAGTACGATCCCCAATCAATAATTTATATTTATCCTTAACAAACTTGATAATCTCTGAATCCATCTTATCACCAGCAATCTTTAATGATGTGCTAGTAACAATATCACCTAATGATAATACTGCAACATCGGTAGTTCCACCACCAATATCAACGACCATATTTCCTGATGGCTTAGAAATATCTAAACCAGCACCAATAGCTGCAACCTTTGGTTCTTCTTCAATAAATACTCTCTTTGCACCACATCTTTGTGCGACATCCATGATTGCACTCTTTTCAATAGAAGTAATATTTGATGGACAACAAATCAAAATAGTAGGTCTAGAGAAAACTCCTTTTAAGTTTAATTTATTGATAAAGTGAGTTAATAAAATTTCTGTAATTTGAAAATCTGCGATTACACCATCTTTTAAAGGTCTAATAGCTTGGAACTTACCTGGTGTCTTACCAAGCATGTCTCTTGCTTCTTCACCTACAGCGATGGGTTTTTGTGTTTCGGTATTAATAGTAACTACTGATGGTTCATTGACAACAATGCCTTCACCTTTAACATAAATCAAAATATTAGCAGTTCCTAAGTCAATACCAATTTCTTTTGATCCAAACATTAAACAAACCTCCTTTTCGTAAGCATTTCTATTGTATCATTTTTTACATTAAATACAAGAAAAATATTTACTGTATTTCAACATTTTTTCATGCATTTTAAACGTTTATATTATATCTGAATAATTTGTTTTAATTCTTAAGATTTTATTAATGTGTATTGTATTCCATTTTGGAATAGTTATATATAAAAATAGAATTGTTGAAATAATAAATGATATGATAAACTAAATTCAAGGAGATGAAACAAATGGAAAATCAAGTTAATGATTTACGTTCAACTATTGAACTATTACGTTCATTAGATGGACAATTAGTAGAAACTGATGTAGAAGTTGACCCTATGGGAGAGTTGGCTGGTGTTTATCGTCATGTTGGAGCTGGTGGAACTGTAGAAAGACCTACCAAGAAGGGTCCAGCCATGATTTTTAATAATGTAAAAGGGCATCCAGATGCTAAGGTTATTATTGGTGTTATGGCTAGTCGTGAACGTGTAGGAAAAATACTTAATTGTGATCCAAAGAAATTAGGCTTTTTATTAAAAGATTCTGTTAAGAATCCTGTACCACCAATCGTTATCCCAAATGAACAAGCAAAATGTCAAGAATTAAAATATTATGCAGATGATCCTGATTTTGATATCAGAAAACTCATTCCAGCACCTACTAATACACCTGAAGATGCGGGACCTTATATTACTTTAGGAATGTGTTATGCTCATAATCCTGATACTGGTGAATCTGATGTTACTATTCATCGTATGTGTCTACAATCAAAAGATGAAATATCTATTTTCTTACAACCTGGTGCTAGACATATTGGTTATTTTAGAGAATTAGCGGAAGCAAAAGGTGAACCTTTACCTATTTCTATTAGTATTGGTGTCGACCCTGCTATTGAAATTGGTTCATGTTTTGAAGCTCCTACAACACCACTTGGTTATGATGAATTACAAGTTGCTGGAGCTATTAGAAATAAACCTGTTGAATTAGTCAAATGTTTAACAATCGATGAAAAAGCAATTGCGAATGCTGAATATGTTATTGAAGGTGAAATCTTACCATATAAACGTATAAGAGAAGACATTAACTCTAATACAGGTAAAGCTATGCCTGAATTTCCAGGATATTGTGGACCAGCTAATCCTGAACTTCCTATTATTAAAGTCAAAGCTGTTACGACAAGAAAGAACCCTATTATGCAAACATGTATTGGGCCTAGTGAAGAACATGTTTCTATGGCTGGAATTCCAACAGAAGCCAGTATTCTTACAATGATTGATAAAGCTATGCCTGGTAAATTGTTAAATGTTTATTGTGCATCTTGTGGTGGAGGAAAATATGTTGCTGTATTACAATTTAAAAAATCAATTCCATCTGATGAAGGACGTCAACGTCAAGCTGCATTATTAGCTTTTAGTGCTTTTGCAGAATTGAAACATGTATTCTTAGTAGATGAAGATGTTGATCCTTTTGATATGTCAGATGTCATGTGGGCAATGACTACAAGATTCCAGGCAGATACAGATTTAATAACTATTCCTGGTGTTCAATGTCATCCTTTGGATCCATCTAATCAACCTGCTTATGCATCTCATATTCGTGCTAGTGGTGTAGCTTGTAAAGCTATATTTGATTGTACTGTTCCATTTGATCAAAAAGATCGTTTTGAAAGAGCAAAATTTCAAGAAGTTGATCCTACCCATTGGTTAAAGGACTATTAAAATGAAAAAAATAGTTGTTGGTATTTCTGGTGCTAGTGGGATGCCTCTTGCTTATCATTTGTTAAAAGAATTAAAGAAACATGATGTGGAAATACATTTAGTGATGAGTCAAAGTGCTTTAATGACGATTCCTTATGAATGTGAACATTCTGTTGAGGATTTTTGTCATTTAGCGAATGTTGTTTATGATTATTCGAATATCGGTGCTTCTATTGCTAGTGGGACTTTTCAAGTAGATGGTATGATTATTATTCCATGTTCTATGAAAACAGTTGCTGGTTTAGCTCATGGTTATTCTGATAATTTGTTATTAAGAGCTGGAGATGTTATGATTAAAGAAAAAAGAAAGCTCATCTTAGTGACAAGAGAAGCTCCATTATCTTCTATTCATTTAGATAATCTTTCTTATTTATCAAAATTAAATAATCTATATATTATTCCACCTGTTTTATCTTATTATAATCATCCACAAACAATTGAAGATATGGAAACTCATTTAATAGGTAAGATATTATCTCCATTTAATATTCAAGTTGAAGATTTTAAAACATGGAAATGAAATTCTGTATACATGATTTATGAGAAGGTAAATAATATAAATATATATTTCCATAAACTTCTTCATCAAGCGTATGCATACATAAATTAGATAAATGATACATTGATAATGTCTTTTCCATCACAAATGCTACATTATAATCTTTTAGCGATGATAGAATCGTTTCTAAACGACCATATCTAATATGTATTGGATGAAAATCTAATGTTTTAAATTCTTCTAAAGCTATATGAGCTATAGTTGTATATTGTGGTGGTAATAGTATTTCATTATTTTTAAAATCTAATATTGAAACTTTATCATATGCAGAAAGAGGATGTTTATAAGAGGTTATAGCTGTTAATTTATCTTTATATAGAAGGATCTTCTTATAGTTAGGTAAATTCATATGACCTCTTAAAATATACATATCATATGAATTATTTAATACATCTTGAATATCTCTTTCTTCTATTTCATCTATTTCCACATGATATGAAGGATATAAAGAAGAAAAATCATCTAATTTTGATGCCAAATTGTATTGTGATAAAATGGGTAACATAGCTATTCTTATGGTATTTTGTGTATTATCTTTTAATATATCTAAATGATTCATCATATGATTATAATCTTTAAGAAGGATTTGAGCATCCTCATAAAATTGTTCACCTGCTTTAGTTAATGTTATTTGACGATGACTTCTATCAAATAGAATCATATCTAATTCATTTTCCAATTTTATCATCTGTTTAGATAAGGAGGATTGTGTTATATGAAGTTCTAATGCTGCATTAGAAAATGTCTTATATTGACATATAGCACAAAAATATTTGATTTGATCAATTGTCATGTTTATCACCTAATATTAGTATATCACAAAAAGGAGCAATATGAGAAAAATAGAAATAAAAAGCGAATTAAAATCAATGGGAAAAGATAAGGTTATTCTTGTTCAAAATGAAAATGGTCATATTGGAAGTGTTGTCACAGGGGAACCATATATTAAAGATAATAAAGTTCATGTAACAATGAATACTTATACAAGATTAACCCATAAAGATGATATTGTAGCAAGAATGTATGTTGAAAAAGCAGTATTAAAGTATCATTGTGTTGTCACATGTATATGTGGCATACACATTGATCATATTACAGAGGAAGAAATGAATGAAGTTATGAATATTGTAAAGAATGATATTGAGGAGTTATTAAAATGAAATTAAATGAATATAAAATAAAAGAATGTACTTATAATGATTTAACAGTGAGTTATCGTGAGTATAGTCATATCACTTATGTTAAAAAACCTACACATGATATGCAAAAAATGAATATATATGTTCCTGTTGCTTATTATGAAAATAAAAGCATTAATGGATATAATAAAGATAATGCACCTATATTTATGCCTAACGCTGTTGGTGGGTATCGTTATGGTGAAATTCAAACACCTGAAACTGATAATAGACATCATACTATCAGTGCCGCATTAACTCATGGTTATATAGTAGTATCCCCATTTATAAGAGGTAGAGGTGTGGAAGATGGTTTGGCACCTGCATTTATTGTAGATTATAAAGCTGCTGTGAGATTTATTAGAAGCTTAAAAGATGAATTACCAGGTAATGTTGAAAAGATTATTACCAATGGTACTAGTGCTGGTGGTGCTTTATCTGCTTTAATAGGTATGACAGGAAATCATAATGATTATCAAAAGTATTTAGATGAAATTGGTGCTTATGATGAAGATGATATGATTTATGGGGCGTCTTGTTATTGTCCTATTACCAATTTAGATCATGCCGATATAGCTTATGAATGGCAATTTAGTGATATTTATGATGTTCATCGTAAGCATATGAAAAATGAAGGTGGCAGACCTACATTTACAATGGTTGATGAAGATATGTCAGATAAAGAAATAAAGGTATCAAAAGATTTGGAAAAGTTATTTCCAGATTATGTGAATTCTTTAAATTTAAAAGATAAAAATGGTCATCTACTTACATTAGATGAAAATGGTAATGGATCTTTTAAAGAATATATTAAAAGCTTAGTGATTGATGCTGGTAATAAAGCACATGCACAAAATATTTCCTGGGCAATATATGAAAATAATAAGATTGTGGATATTGATTATAAAGCATATTGTAAAGATATCACAAGAATGAAAAATGCACCTGCTTTTGATAATCTAGAACTACATAGTCCCGAAAACGAAGAATTCCATAATCAGCATTTTACAGATTATAGTTTTGAACATAGTTTGGTTAATGGGACTAAAACAAAAGTCGAATATATTAAACTTATGAATCCAATGTATTACTTAGATGATAATAATGCGACAAAAACAAAATATTGGCGTATTAGACATGGTAGCATTGATAGAGATACATCTTTATCTATTTCTGCAATATTGGCTTTATCTTTAATGAATAGAGGATATGATATAGATTATGCTAGTCCATGGAATACACCTCATAGTGGGGATTATGATTTGGATGAACTATTTGCTTGGATTGATGAGATATGTAAATAAAAAATTAAGACAATATTTGTTAAAAAGTATTGTCTTTTTTGATACAATAAATATAGGTGATAAATAAATGAAAGTTATATTTTTAGATATTGATGGTGTTATGCAACCATTTTATAATACTAATCGTATTCGTTGTAATTTGAATGAAGTTGTCAAAGAAGTTGCTGATAAATTTAATGATGATAGTTATTATGATATGAATAAAATGGATGTGGCTGCATTATGTCTTGATTGGCAACAGGACGCTATTGATAATTTAAATGAATTGATTCATCAAACTGATGCTAAAATTGTTTTATCAACAGGATGGCGTTATTTAGGCTATGATTATATGATTAAATTATTACATATTCTTAATTTAGATCAATATGTTATTGGACAAACTGATTATTATAATAATATTGAGAATCCTGATCAATATCATATTGAACCTGATAGTCAATTATTTATGTTTAACTATCATCGAGTTATTGAAATCCTAGATTATGTGAGATTAAATAATATTGATAATTATGTTGCCTTGGATGATATGGATTTGCATCAATTAGAAAATCATTTTGTGCATATTACTGATGGTTATTTTAATGACGAAAATTATAAAAAAGCCTTAGAAATATTAAAGTAGAAACATGATGTTTCTACTTTTTATATGTTTGTATATGTTGATATAATGCCCCAATAAGATTAGCATCATTTCTAAAATGACAAGGTACTATTTCAGGTCTAGATACTTCAAATCCTAAATGATTAAAGATATCATCTAGATTTTTTTGAATCAATTCAATCAACAATGGTTGAGCACTAATACCTCCTCCAATAGCTACCTTTTCACAATCAAAATAAGATGTATATTAAATATTTGTGTTGCGATTTCAAAAGCAAACTGAATAATACCTGCAATCACTTTTTCATTACCTTTATTAGCCATCTCAAATATTTCTATACCATTATATTTTTCGTCTGTTTCTAATTGTTCTTGCACTCTTGCAAGTAACCCATTAATACCATTACTTGTACACCAAGCACTATCCCAAGTTAAAGCGTTATGATAATCTGTTTTAATAAACGAAAACTCTCCAGCACTAAAATGTTTGCCTGTATGTACTTGATGATCCTTAATCAAACATCCACCAATACCAGTTCCTAATATAACAACTGCACCATTTTGAATATCCTGCAAACTTCCATAACCAATTTCTGCATTAGCTGCACATTTAGCATCATTACCGATAGTAATATTAATTGGGCATCTTTGTTGTAATAGTGCAACAGTATCTAAATTAGCAATATAACGAAGTGATCCTCCTGTATATTGATAACCTCTATTAGGATCAATGATTCCTGGCATACTCATAGCTATACCTTCAATATTATCTTTATATTTATCATAAATACTACCTATAGCCTCTACAAAATTATCTAATGTATCCATAGGTGTAGGAACACTAGCTTTTTCTATAATTGTTAAATCTTCTTGGATAAGTGCATACTTTATCACACTACCACCAACATCAAATGTTAAATATGTATTCATAAAATACTTCCTGACATTATTTTATCATAAGAAAGATGAAAAAAGAACTAACATAGCGTTAGTTCTAAGCTTTTTTGACATTCATAATAAGCATCTGTAATCTATTTTCAATATTTGCGAAGCTTACATCTGGATCATAATCCAAAGGTAATACTTGAACATCAGGATATAGTTCTTTAATTTTCTTAGAAATACCTCTACCAACAACATGATTTGGTAAACATCCAAATGGCTGCAAGATAATGAAATTTTTACATCCATGCTTTGCATGATGAAGAATTTCACCAGGAATCAATATTCCTTCACCTGCGTCGAATGTATGATGAATGATTGGATCACTATCAGCTGTTAAATCTTGAATTCTTGTCGTTTTTTCAAAGAGTGGATGTTCTTTAGCAATACTATCGGCTAAATGATGAGCAACATTAAATGCATTATCTGCTACTGCATACCAAATTTTTTTATCAATTGGTCTATCTAGATGATATTCTTTATCTTGACTATCTTGATAAAAGTATGTTTTTCTAATAACATCTGTCATTCTTGCTTCAATGATTTCAAAACCATTCTTTTCTAAATAATCTTCTATATCATGATTAGCTCCTGGATGGAAGTTTAATAAATATTCGCCAACAATTAATACTCTAGGTTTTGGATGACTACGATCATAAGGTATATCTTTCATAACCTTGATACCTTTCTTAAAACCATTTTTAGCACCATTAATGCCATGTTTTTCCAATCCATCAATCAAATAATCCATGGCTTTTTCAAAAGCTTCATTAGCACTACCAGCAACTAATTCATAAGGTCTGATTTTTCTCAACAATTCTTCAAATATATCAATCATTGGTAAAGAGAAAGCAATACGCATAGCTGAAGCTAAGCTCATTTTAAAACCTGGATGAACATTGTGATAATCAACATCATCATTGGTTAAAATAGGTACATCTTTATAACCAGCATCATCTAAAGCTTTACGTGTTAAAGCTGTATAATGAGTTAAACGACAGTCACCGATATATTTACCTTGAGCTATAGCTGTATTATGCACATCATATTGACCTGATTCGAGAGCTGCTAAAGCTTCCCCTATAACAATCTGAGCAGGGAAACAAATATCATTATGAACATAACGTTTACCAAGTTCAATAGCTCTTTCTCTACCATATTCCAAGGGAACAGCTTTAATACCTTGTTTAACCATGGCTGCTGACATAACTCTACTAAAAGCATGTGAAGTATTCGGCATTAAAACAGTTTTTGTTTTCCTATCTTCTTTAGTAAATTTAACAGGATAAGGATCTTTTAATTGATGGATATCTAATTTGTTATCTTTACGTGATATCGTTTCTATAAATGATCTTACTCGTATACGTAATGGTCCTTGTACATCACTTTCATCTAATTTCAATACTAATGGACTCTTATTAGATATTTCTTTCATCAATCTAATAATTTCATCAGATAAATAAGCATCATGTCCACAACCAAAACTTACAACTTGAATATATTGTAAATGTTCATTGTTAGCTGCAAGTACAGCATTAGATAACATTCTTGCATGATAATTATTCACAATATCAATACGACTTTGACTTAAATCAACAGAATTCGCCATTTCAAGAGAATCTGCTGTTAAAACAGGTATTCCCATATTAATAAGCATATCAGGTAATTTATGATTGACTAATTCATCATTTTGATATGGTCTTGAAGCTAAGATAACGGCATATCTATTTTCTTTTTCAACCATATCTAGTACACGCTTACCTTCTTTATACAAATCATTTCTAAATGTTTTTTGTGCATTATCAGCTTGTTCAATAGCTTTTAATGTTATATTTTTATCAATTCCATAGGTTTCTTTCATGTATTCAGGTAATTGTCTATTTCTGTCATTATCCGTATACCAATGGAACAATGGATTATCATATTGAATATTCCATTTTTCAGGATTATCAGAGTTTCTAATAACCATTGGATATCCCTTAACAATAGCACACATAGATTGACTTGTATCTTCTGTGTTTTCACTAGGAATTGTGGTAATCGTAGGCATAAAAATACGATCAACTTTTTTGTCTCTTAAATTTCTGATATGTCCATGTACCAATTTAGCAGGGAAACAAACAGTATCAGATGAAACGGCTTGTAAGCCATTTTCATACATTTCTCTAGTACTCTTATCTGATAAAACAACATCAAAACCTAAAGCTTTAAAGAACGTTGTCCAAAATGGCATAGTATCCCAATAAGATAATACTCTAGGTAATCCAATTTTTATATTATTTTTATCTAATAATGGTGTATATTCATAATTCTTAAATAATAACTTTTCTCTATAATCAAACAAATTAGGTGTTTGATTCTTTTGTTGATTTCTTTCCTTAAGTTGTGCTCTTACTGAAGCATCTTTAATATCACCTAAAATTTCCCCATTTTCACATCTATTGTTCGTAATCCATGAATTTCCATTAGAAAAACGAATAACAGTTCTATGACAATGGTTATTACAGAAAGGACATGTTACATTAGCTTCACTCTTATAATCGAAACTATCTAATTGATCCAAATCAAAAGCTGGATGACTAGGCTCATATTGTTCCTTAGTAATTAAAGCAATGCCAATAGCCCCCATAATTTCAGGATATGGTGCACGCGTAACTTTTTTACCTATGTATTGTTCCAACGCACAAAGAACAGCATCATTTTTAAATGTACCGCCTTGTACAACAATATGATCACCCAAAGAATCCAAATTAGAAATACGTATAACTTTCGTAAAAACATTAGCAATGATAGAACGACATAAACCTGCCATAATATCTTGTGATTTTTTACCATTTCTTTGTTCTGTTATAATACTACTATTCATAAATACTGTACAACGACTACCTAATACAGCTGGATTTTTGGAATCAAAAGCAGCTTCCGCAATTCTTTCAACAGGTATATTTAAAGAAGAAGCATAGTTTTCCAAAAACGAACCACAACCAGATGAACAAGCTTCATTTACTACAATATTAGTAATTGTACCATTTTCAACCCAAATAGCTTTCATATCTTGTCCACCAATATCTAATACAAAAGTGGCATCCTTTACATATTTTTCAACCGCTCTTACATGAGCAACTGTTTCTACTTGATGTGTTTCACAACCAAAAGCTTTTGCAAACAACATTTCCCCATAACCAGTCGTTCCAACATCTAATATATTGAGTTTTATACCCAATTTCTTATATTTTTCACGCATCTTAATTAAAGCTTTCTTAGCCACCATTAATGGTTCTCCATCATTTGATGCATAAAATGAATCTAAAATATTTTCATCTTCATCTATTAATACAAACTTTGTCGTAGTACTACCAGAATCAATACCTAAAAAAGCATTAATTTCCTTTTTATCTAAATAAATAGGCTCTATTTTCTTTAAAGCATGTGTTTTTAAAAACTCTTCTTTTTCATCTTCTGATTTAAAAAATGGTTCGGAATCATGTGGCGTTTCTTTTTGATATTCATGTATATGAGATAATTCTTCACTATAATATGATATAGGATGATACGATGCATCTTCAAACATTGTCATTAAAGATAATGCTGCCCCATAGGCTACTACTAACTCTGATCTGTCAGGAATGATAATTTCATCATCACTTAAATCTAATCTTTCTTTAAAAACATCTATCAATTTAGGATTAAATGTTAAAGGTCCACCTTCAAATACTACAGGTGCTTTTATTTCCAATCCTTGAGCCAATCCACCTATCGTTTGTTTAGCAATCGCATGAAAAGATGACAAAGCTAAATCTTCTTTCGCAATACCTTGATTTAACAATGGTTGAATATCAGTTTTAGCATAAACACCACATCTACCAGATATATCATACACACAAGATCCTTGACTTGCAAAATCATTAAAATCTTCGATATTTACTTTTAAAATAGATGCTACTTCATCAATAAAAGCTCCTGTTCCTCCAGCACAACTACCATTCATTCGCATATCAGAAACATCTAAATTTCCTGTATTTTCGTCTTTATGGAAGAAAATTATTTTAGCATCTTGTCCTCCTAATTCAATAGCTGTTCCAACATCATTATAATTATCCTGTAAAGTTAATGAATTAGCAACAACCTCTTGTATATAAGGAACATCTAATGATTCGGCAATCAATTTAGCACCTGAACCAGTTAAACATAGTTTGATTTCTATATCTTCATCTTTATATTTTTTCTTCAATAAAGATAATGCAAAAAAGACACTTTTTAATTGATTCGCATTATGCCTACGATAATCAGAAAAATATATATTTTTATCTTCATCAATAGCCATTATCTTAGTTGTTGTAGATCCTACATCAATACCTACTAGAAATTTATTCATATACTTACCTCTTTTCTAATAACCAAACAAACCATAATTTTTATTTATTTAACACTGAAAAATGAACAATATATGAAGT
>JAJQGQ010000230.1 GCA_021200395.1 Erysipelotrichaceae bacterium | reverse complement strand
AGATGTGTATAAGAGAAATCTATTGAAATATCAATTACATATTATAAATTATAAACCTTATGAATATCAATTATTTCAAGAAAAATTAAACCAATTAGGAAATAACGGCTATTATTGTGATGATTTATCTTTTATTTCACTATTTAAAAAAACAAATAAAAAGGTTTATTATAAAATAGACTTCTTTTGTACAACAGGTAAAACAAGAAATGATAAAATGAATAGTCGCCAAGAACTCTTTGACAAATATCTAGATGATAATTATCAACCTATTTATGCTAAAAAAGGAATGTATGTGTTTATTGGTGATCATCCTATTGACAATAAATATATGCAAAAACCATTACTTAACAAAAGTAAGAAAACAAGATATGAAGGCTTATTTACAGCAGCATTATTAGGTAGTGTATTATTTGTTTATCTCTTAGCAACCAATTTAAGAATCAATTCCTTATTAAGCTATGGTATTGTATTCTTTTATTTAGGACTTATCATATTATGTGTTATATTTATGTATCGTACCTATATTAATAAAGAATATATCAAAAAATTAGATGAACAGCTTCCAACTGGTCAACTAGATATGCCACAAGAAAGAATTAAAACTTTAAGAAAGATATATCTAGTATTAGTGATCATTTGTGCCATATTTATTGGTGGTGGATTATTAGAAGATTTTACTAATGGTAACAGTTTTGATCAACAACAACATCAATTTCTTACCCTTACTGATTTAAATATTGATATGACAAGCGAATTAACAACACAAAGCTATTCTGGCTTTATTGCCAAGAATTCTTATATTTCTTTAGAAGTTGCTGATGATGAGCATATCCTTTATATTAAGGAATATGAATTTAATCAAAGTAGCTTTGCCGATGAATATATCTATGAAGTTACTAGTGATGAAGATGATTATCAAAGTGATAATGATGTAACATATGTCTATGAAGATGATGTTTTAAGCTTGTTATTGATTCGAAATGAAAATACCGTGACATATGTATCATATGGATTTGTACCAACGGAAGAACAAATAGCAACAACAATTGAATTTTATCAAAAAGGAATCTGAAAATATCAGATTCCTTATTTAATAACAGCTATATCTTCAATGGTTTTTCGTTTTGGCATTTGTGGTTCAATATCACCATAGCCTAAAGAAATAACACTCACAACACTTTGATCATCAGGAATATCAAAAACTTCTTTTAAAGCTTGTCCATCTCTTATACCCATAATTAATGTTGACAAACCTAAATCAGTAGCTTTTAAAATCAAATTCATATTATGCAAACCACAATCATAATATCCCCATCCATTACCTAGTTCATTAGATGGTGTTCCATCTTTATTATAACCTGAACGATTTAATACCACAGTCGTTACTATAAGTATTGGTGCATTTTTAACATTGTTTTGATTAAATTCAGGTAAACAGTTATATACCTTCTCAACCATTTCTGGACTCTTAGCAACATAATAACGTGATACCTGAGAATTCTTCCATGAAGGAGCAAGTATTGCTGCTTCTAAAACTTTGTTTAAATCTTCATCCGAAACTTTCTTATCCAAATATTTTCTAATACTTCTTCTACTTTCAATGACATCTTGAAATTCCATTATCCTCACCTCGTTAAGATTATATCAAATTCAATAATCATTGTACAATAAAAAAGTGTGTCATCGACACACTCTATTTATTAGCTTCAACCATTAAGCTACAAATCTTATTAGAAAATTCAACTGGATCATCAATACTAAATCCTTCTATCAATAAAGCTTGATCATAAAGAATAGAAGCATAATCCTTAATCTTATCTTTATCTTTTTCAAAAACAGATTGTAAAGCTGTAAACAATTCATGATTTGGATTGATTTCAAGAATTCTTCCAGCTTTCACACCTTCACCATCAGGCATACGATTCATGACTTTTTCCATTTCAAAAGAAACGCCCTCACTAGATACCAAGCATACTGGATGAGATTTTAATCTTGAAGATACCTTAACATCTTTCACTTGATCTTTTAATGCCTCTTTTAATGTTTCAAGTAAATCTTTATTATCTTCATTGACTTTTTCCAATTCTTTCTTTTCATCTTCAGAATCAATATCTAAATCACCTTGATTGATATTTTTAAATGGTTTTTCTTTATAATCTTGCATCATTTGAATACAGAATTCATCAACATCATCAATCATATAAAGAATATCAAAACCTTTATCCTTTACCAATTCAACAGTTGGTAATTGATTAATCTTATCATATGACTCACCTGAAGCAAAATAGATTTCTTTTTGATCTTCTTTCATTGCTTCAACATATTCAGCTAAAGTAACCATTTTTTCTTCTTTTGCACTATAATAAACTAACAAGTCAGCTAATTTATCTTTAAGCATACCATAGCTATTATAAATACCAAACTTCAATTGTAAACCAAAATTCTTAAAGAATTCTTCATACTTTTCACGATCATTTTTAAGCATATCTTCCAATTCTTTTTGAATACGTTTTTCAATCTTATCAGAAATAATTTTTAATTGACGATCATGTTGTAACATTTCTCTAGAAATATTAAGTGATAAATCTTGTGAATCTACCAAACCTTTAACGAATCTAAAGTGTTCTGGAACCAAATCACTACATTTATCCATGATAAAGACGCCACGAGAATACAACTGTAAACCTTTCTCATAGTCTTGAGAATAATAATTCATAGGTGGTTGAGAAGGAATATACAATAAAGAATCATATGAAATTGTACCTTCTACACGATTATGCATAACACATAATGGATCACTATAATCGCCAAACTTGTCTTTATAAAATTCATTATATTCTTCATCTGTAATTTCTTTTTTAGGACGTTTCCATAAAGGAACCATTGAATTTAATGTACGATTTTCAATGACTTCTTCATATTCATCACTATCTTCTTTTTTCTTACTTGTAGTCATATCCATTTGGATTGGATAATGTACATAATCAGAATACTTCTTAACTAATCTTTGAATTTCATATTCATCTAAATATTCATCATAATTTTCATCATCAGTATTATCTTTCAAATACAAATTAATTCTTGTACCATGATTTGGATAATCAATTTCATTAATTGTATAACCATCACTTGTATCTGACTCCCAAATATAAGCTTGATCCTCACCATATTTCTTAGAAATAACTTCAACTTTTTGAGCAACCATAAAAGCAGAATAGAAACCTACACCAAATTGTCCAATAATATCAACATCATCTTGACCTTCATCTAAGGCATTCTTAAATTCCATAGATCCACTATTAGCAATAGTACCTAAATGCTCTTCTAACTCATCAGCGTTCATACCAATTCCTTGATCAATAATAGATAACATTCTATGATCTTTATTAATAACAATTTGAATTGATAAATCTTCTCTTGAAATTCCACTTATATTTTCTGTTAATGCTTTATAATAT
>JAJQGQ010000137.1 GCA_021200395.1 Erysipelotrichaceae bacterium | reverse complement strand
GGCACAATGGATAATCGCATCTAACTTATTTTCTTCAAAAACCTGTTTTGTCTTAGCTTCATCTAAAATATTAAACTCATAAAACTTCACAGCTTTTCCTGTAATCTCTTTAATATAATCCAAAACTTCAGGTCTAGAATTAGAAAAATCATCTATCACTACAACATCATGACCTGCTTCTAACAATTCTACACAAATATGGCTACCAATATAACCAGCGCCACCTGCAACTAAAATATTCATTAATTCTCTCTCCTTAAATAATCATCAAATATTTCTTTTATACTTTCTTTTGACCAAACACCTTCATGTAATTTATGATTACCATCAAATAAAGAAGGCACATAATAATAATCAAAAGTATTTGCATAATCCCAATTCTCATTTTCTTCTATCCACTCAATAGGTATATCTCTATACTTAGGATTTTCTTGATATAATTCATTTATCCAATTTCTAGCACGAATACAATGAGGACAATCTGTTAGATAAAACAATTTCATAATAACCTCATTGTCTTAATCACTTGATCACTTAATGGTACATCCTGAAAACCAGTAGGTGTATTCGCTATTTCATCAACCACTTCTAAACCTTCAGTAATCTTACCAAAAGCCGCATATTCTCCATCTAAATGAGGGGCATCTGCATGCATAATAAAGAATTGACTACTTGCTGAATCTTTCACCATTGTTCTAGCCATAGAAAGCACACCTCTTGTATGTTTTAAATCATTAACAATTCCATTACTAGCAAATTCTCCTTTAATGGATGGACATCTTTTTTCATGATGACTTCTATCATAACCTCCACCTTGAATCATAAAACCTGGTATAACTCTATGAAAGATTAATCCATCATAAAAATTCTCATTAATAAGTTTTACAAAATTATTCACTGTAATAGGTGCTATATCTGGATAAAGTTCACCTCTCATAATATGACCATTTTCCATTTCAATTTCAAAATTCATTATTCATCTTCCTTTTCTTCAATATAATCACTATCTATAATTTGACTTGTCTTTTTCTTTCTTATTAATAAATATCTAGCAACAAATATAACCACAATAATACCTGCAACTGCTAATAAAACATACATAATATTTTGCATCTGATCAAATTGATAAGCCAAAGCAACAGTTAAACACATATTTAATATAAGCAAAGCTCCTGTTGTTTTGTATCTATGATTGTATAAACAATCTAAACCAAAAACATTAGATATAAATAATATTAATATTAATGCGACTTCCATTGTCTTGTCCTCCTGAGCGCATCATAACATGTTTTATAAAAAAAATCACGACAATTATTATGGAAACGTTTCCAAAGAAGTAAAAACTGTGTTAAAATAGTTTTATAAGTATCTTATTTATTAAGGAGCGTGATTAACAATGAGAACTTATCATTCTAACGTTATAGGAAATGTTGCTGTGTTAGGTCACTCTGGGAGTGGTAAAACCAGCGTGATTGAAGCGATGGCTTATCGTGCTGGTGTAACAAATCGTATTGGAAAGATTCAAGACGGGAATACAATAAGCGATTATTCTCCAGAAGAAATTAAAAGACAATCATCAGTAGGATTGAGTGTTATTCCTTTGGAATGGCAAGAGTGTAAGATTAATATCTTAGATACTCCTGGATCATTTGATTTTACAGGTGAAGTAGAAGCTGCTTTACAGGTAGCAGAAAGTGCATTGATTGTTGTACCTGCAACAGAAGGTATTACTGTTGGTACAAGACAAGCTATGCATAAAGCTCATGATAAGGCTAAAATGATTTATGTTAGTGGTCTTGATTATCCAAATGCGAATTATGAAGTCAAATTAGAAGAATTAAAACAAACTTATGGTAATGCAATTGCCCCAATTCAAGTACCAATTATGGAAAATAATAAAATGGTTGGTTATGTGAATGTAGCGAAGATGGAAGGTCGTTATTTTGATGGTGATCAAACGATACCTTGTCCTATTCCAGATAATATGATGGATCAAATTCAACCTGTTAAGGATATGATTGATGAAGCTGTAGCGAATGCTAGTGATGAATTATTAGAGAAGTATATTATGGAAGAACCATTTACTAAAGAAGAGATTTCTTGGGCATTACGTCAAGGTGTTATGAATCGTCAATTGATTCCTGTTATTTGTGGTACAAATCAAATTGGTATTCAAATTATATTAAATTCAATGGTATCATTCTTTAGTGCTGCTGGTGATACTGTGAATTCTATAGAAGTGCATAATGAAGATACTGGTGAAGATGATATTATTGGTTTTGATGAATCATTACCACCATCATTATTTGTATTTAAGACAATTGCTGACCCATTTGTTGGTAGAATTTCTTTGTTTAAGGTTTGTACTGGAACTATTTATACTGGTATGACTTTATATAATATGAATAAAAAAGAAAATGAGAAAGTTAATAAGTTATATGTTATGAGAGGTAAAGATCTCATTGAAGTTGATCAATTACATGCTGGTGATATAGGTGCATTATCTAAGCTTACTTATACACAAACGAATGATACTTTATGTACTGCTGATTATCGTATTACATTTGATCCTATAGAATTTTCTACACCTTATTATGGTAAATGTGTTAAACCTATTGGAAAGTCTAATGAAGAAAAGATTACTAATGCTATTTATAAGTTATTAGAAGAAGATAAGACATTAAGATTTGAAAATAATGGTGAAACTAAACAACAATGTTTATATGGTATTGGTGATATTCATATTGATAGCGTTGTTAATAAGATGAAAGAAAGATTTAAGGTTGATGTTGCTTTAGAAGATATTATTATTCCTTATAGAGAAACAATTAGAGGTAGTTATACACAACGTTATAAATATAAGAAACAATCTGGTGGTCATGGTCAATATGGTGATGTAGAAATTACTTTTGAACCATTGAATGATTATTCAGTTCCATATGTTTTTGAAGAAAAAATCTTTGGTGGATCAGTACCTAAGAGCTATTTCCCTGCTGTAGAAAAAGGATTAGCAGAAGCTACTAAGACTGGCGTCTTAGCTGGTTATCCAACATTAGGTATCAAAGCTACTTTAATTGATGGTTCTTATCATAGTGTTGACTCATCTGAAATGGCATTTAAAACAGCGACAATCTTCTGCTTTAAGGAAGGTATTCCTAAAGCTAAACCTGCTTTACTTGAACCATTTGTAACATTAAATGTTTATGTTTCTGATGAATATACTGGTGATATCATGGGTAACTTTAATAAAAAACGTGCTCGTGTTATTGGTAGTGATATTTTAGAAGATGGTTTAGTTAAAATTACTGCTGAAGCTCCTCAAGCTGAAGTTATGAATTATGCTGTTGATTTAAGATCTATTACTCAAGGTCAAGGTTTCTTTGATATGGAATTCTTAGGTTATGAATTTGCCCCTGAACTTGTAGTTAAACAAATTATTGCAGCAAGAAATGCATAAGGTACAACGAAAGTTGTACCTTTTTCTTATGGTCTACAATTTTTGCCATATAATT
>JAJQGQ010000159.1:16935-18997 GCA_021200395.1 Erysipelotrichaceae bacterium | reverse complement strand
TTTTCATATTTTGAAAATATGCAATTAAAAAAAGAAATTTTGAAATTTCATGCGTATATAAATATATAGGAGATATTTTATGCTCTCCTAAAATACAAGTAAGTCATATGACAAGCAACTTAGGTTGCTTTTTTTTGTTTGTTAGAAAAGAGGCGCACATGAAAGGAAAAGATATAAGAAAAGGTGCATTATATGGTGCATGGAATAATGAAAATGATCCTTATAATAAGAAGAGAGACGAAATAGCTATTAATTTATACAATGAAATTATTAATCGTAAGAAAGAATATGAAATAGCTGTGATTGCATTAAATAGTGGTTTTTCTGTTGATGATATAGAAAGAATATACAATCACATTTTTATAAGAAAACATTTGTTTAGAAATGGGAGAGTACATAAATTTGATCCTGATTATTATATGGTTCATTCATGGTTAAGATTAAGAGAAGGGAAAAATATTTATAAACATGATATTACATGTTATATCATGAATTAGAAGAAGAAAAGATTATGGGTGATAGTTTGAAAATTGTTTATGAAGATGTACATGATGTCGTATCGGAAACTTATAATTATCAAAAAGAATTGATTGAACATCTTAAGAAACATGATGTATAATACAAATGAAAGAAGGTGACTTTATGTTAACGTTTGAATTGGTAAAATATGAAAAAGGAAAGTATATTTATCATTTTTTTCCAGATATTGATAAGAGTGCATATGGTGTGATAGCAATTTATGACGATGGAGAACGTGAAATTATTCAACAATCAAGTGTTGATGTTAAACAATATTATATGGGTCATGCTTTATGGGGAATTCCAGTTGGAGAAGAATGGGGTACAGTAGCCTGGTGTTGAAGTTATTTGAGAGTAATTAAATTATAAGATATTAAGAAAATTGTTTAATTAAACTGGTCGATGACCAGTTTTTTTGAATATGATAGTAGATATAATTGAATGAAAAGCATCTAGATTGGAATATAAAAGGTGATTACGCTTTTGCGTAAACACCTTTAATTTTAGCAATATACATAGTGTGATAATCTTTATCAGGATAGTTTTTATTATCAACATCTTTGTTTAAAAAACATGCTTCTTTAATCGTATCAGCATATAGTTTTTCTACTACAAATACGAGTTTTGCTTCCTCAAATGTAGGCACACCATCAATAAATGTTACATGAAAATCAACATCTTTAATTTTATCAGTATCTCTACCAGAAACAGTCCCTAAAACACCTAATTCTTTCTTCTTACCATCAAAGAAAGATAATGAAAAACAATCTTCTCTGTCTACAAATTCTTTAGTATAACGTTGAGGACGAATATATGCAGTAACAACATCCTCATTCCATAAATGACCAACGCCACCCCATGAAGCAGTCATAGTGTTAACTTCTTCCTCATTGCCAGCACTTATAAGCATCCAATCATTACCAATAGCAGTAAAAGGATTCATATCTAAATCTTTAATATTTATTTTCTTAAAACTCATAGTTACCTCCTTTTTATGGTATTATAGCACAAATGCATGCAAACAAACAAGAAATATGAAAGAGGGGGCAAAAATACACAAAATGGGGATAAAATGGTATTTTCATATAAAGAATAAAGAGTAAAATAAAAGATGGGTGAGAGACATGCGTATAATAATATGTGTGAAAGATAATAAATATCGCGAAAAAATAAAACAATTCATTCAAAGCAATGTATATGAGGAAGAAGTTTATATAGAAGCTTATACAACGTTTCCTACAGGACAAAGAAAATATGATATAGCTTTTTTAGATATTCGTATTGATGAAAAAAGGGTTTTTGATGTTGGTGTAAGATTGTATCAAATGAATCAATGCATTATTTTTTATATGTATGATAGTTATCAATATATTCATGAATTCTTTGAATATTTCGGCTTTCAATATGTCTTAAATAATGAAGATGATTTAATCATAGATGAATTAAAGCGAGCTTATCAAAATTATTTGGATATTCATTGTCTGGTGATATTGACAAATGAAAAACATCAATATTCTTTTTATCCTCGTGATATTCAATATAT
>JAJQGQ010000159.1:0-16925 GCA_021200395.1 Erysipelotrichaceae bacterium | reverse complement strand
TTGAAGATGATCATCAATATATGAAAGTCGTTATTGGTAATCATCAATACGAAGGTATTATAGATGATTATGAAATAATCAAAAAAAGATTATTAACACACCATTTTATTCAAGTACATCCCCATTATTTTGTTAATGCGATGTATATTATGGAATATAAATCACATGAGATTATTATGAAGAACTTTCATTCGATACCTTCTCATATTCCAAATAGTGATATTATGAAAGCTGTGCTTAAAGCTTTTTAATGCTTGCAAAAGCAAGATAAAAATGTTAATATGCACTTAGTTATACAACTGACGGAAGTGGAATAGACCACATGGAGTATAATGTTTGGGGCCGACCGTCTGGGCATAAATGCTTGGACGAGTAGGCTCTTTTTTAATTATCAAAAAAATATCTATGAAAATAGATAGATTTATGGTATAAAGTATGTGTTAAAAGTCCTTGGAAAAAAATAAAGAAGAGGTGTAAAAAAATGTTAACAGATGTAGAAATTGCTCAAGCAGCCAAAATGGAACCAATTGTAAAGATTGCACAAAAAGTTGGTTTGGATGAAGATGATTTAGAGCTTTATGGGAAATATAAAGCTAAAGTTTCTTTAGAAACTATGAATAAGCTGCAAAACAATGAAAATGGGAAATTGGTTTTAGTAACTGCGATTAATCCAACACCTGCTGGTGAAGGAAAAACAACAACAATGATTGGTTTATCACAAGCTTTAAATAAGTTAGGAAAAAAATCAGTTGTTGCTATGCGTGAACCAAGTTTGGGCCCTTGTTTTGGAATTAAAGGTGGTGCAGCTGGCGGAGGATATGCTCAAGTTGTCCCAATGGAAGATATTAATTTACATTTTACAGGAGATATTCATGCGATTACAACTGCTAATAATTTAATTGCAGCGATGCTTGATAATTCCATTCAACAAGGGAATCCTTTGGATATTGATACAAGACAGATTGTTTGGAAACGTTGTGTGGATTTGAATGATCGTGCTTTAAGAAATATTGTTGTTGGTTTAGGTGGCAAGACGAATGGTGTGCCTAGAGAAGATGGCTTTGATATAAGTGTGGCAAGTGAAGTTATGGCTATTTTATGTCTAGCAACTTCATTAGAAGATTTGAAAAAACGTGCTGGTAGGATGATTGTAGCTTACAATCATGCTGGTGAGGCTATTACCGTCAATGATATTGGTGCTACAGGGGCTGTTACATTATTATTAAAGGATGCAATTAAGCCTAATTTGGTTCAAACATTGGATCATACACCTGTCTTTGTCCATGGTGGTCCTTTTGCGAATATTGCTCATGGATGCAATAGCGTTATGGCCACTAATTTAGCGATGAAATTAGGCGATTATGCTATTACTGAAGCTGGTTTTGGCGCAGATTTAGGGGCTGAAAAGTTCTTAGATATTAAATGTCGTCAAGCTGGTTTAAAACCTGATGCAGTTGTGATTGTCGCAACTGTTAGAGCTTTGAAGATGCATGGTGGTGTGGCTAAAAAGGATTTAGGTGAAGAAAATTTAGATGCTTTAAGAAAAGGTATTGAAAACTTAGAAAAGCATATTGAGAATATTGGTAAGTATCATTTACCATCAGTAGTTGCGATTAATGCGTTCCCTACTGACACTGAGGCTGAACTTCAATTATTAAAAGAGATTTGTCAAGCTAAGGGTGTTGATGTAGCTATTAGTGAAGTTTGGGCTAAAGGTGCTGATGGTGGTATTGAATTAGCTGAAAAGTTATTAGAAGTATTAGAAACAAAAGAAGCTCATTTTGCACCAATTTATGATTTGGATTTACCAATTGATGAAAAGATTCGTACAATTGCTAAGGAAATCTATGGTGCTGATGATATCATACTTACAAAGAAAGTTGTTAATAAAATTAAGAAATACGAAAAGCAAGGGTTAGGTCATTTACCTATCTGTATTGCTAAAACGCAATATTCATTATCAGATGATCCTACTTTACTAGGAAGACCGACAGGATTTAAAGTCACAATTAATGATTTGATTCCAAATACTGGTGCAGGATTCTTAGTAGCTATTAGTGGCGATATTATGCGTATGCCAGGACTTCCTAAAGTACCTGCTGCTGTCAATATGGATATTGATGAGGATGGAAAAATTGTTGGATTATTCTAGGAGGTATGAATGAAAGTTGCAATTATTATGGGTTCTACGAGTGATTTACCAAAGGTAGAACCAGCTATAGGGATTTTAAAGGATTATGGTGTTGAGGTCAATGTACGCTGTTTATCAGCGCATCGTGCTCATCAGGCTTTAAGTGCTTTTATTGAAGAAGCCAATAGTGATGGTACTGAAGTTATTATTGCTGCTGCAGGAATGGCTGCAGCATTACCGGGGGTTGTAGCTTCTCAAACTGTATTACCAGTAATTGGTGTTCCTTTATCAGGATCTAATTTAGAAGGTATGGATGCACTGCTTTCTATTGTGCAGATGCCTTCAGGTATACCAGTAGCTACAGTGGCTATTAATGGTAGTAAAAATGCTGCTTATTTAGCATTATCAATTATGTCTATTAAACATGATGATATTAAAGAAAAACTATTAGCATATCGTAAAGACATGGAAGATGCTGCTTTAAAAGCTAACGAAGAAGTTATCAATAAATATCAATAGGAGGGTTAATCAATGGCAGAATTATTATATGAAGGAAAAGCAAAACAAGTTTATAAAACTGATAAGGAAGATGAATATATTATTCACTACAAAGATGATGCTACTGCAGGTAATGGTGTGAAACATGACCAATTTGAAGGAAAAGGTGTATTAAATAACACAATTTCATGCATTATCTTTGATATGTTAGAAGAAGCTGGTATTGAAACACATATGATTGAAAAAATCAATGATCGTGATATTAAAGTTAAAAAAGTCGATATTTTTTCGTTAGAAGTTATTATTAGAAACATTACAACAGGATCATTCTGTAAAAGATTAGGTGCTCCAGAAGGTATTGTATTAGATGAACCAATCTTTGAATTAAGCTATAAGAATGATGAATATGGTGATCCTCTCATTAACGATGATCATGCTGTTGCATTAAAACTCGCTACTAGAGAAGAATTAGCTTATATTAAAGAAACAACATTTAAAACTCGTAGATTTTAAAATTGAATTTGGCAAAACAGCTGATGGTCAAATCTTATTAGCTGATGAAATTTCTCCAGATTCTTGTCGTTTATGGGATGTTGATACAAATCAAAAATATGATAAAGATGTCTTTAGACAAGATATTGGTGATTTAATTGATACATATAAAGAAGTATTAGCTCGTATGCAAAGTAAATAGGAGAGAATTATGGATTATAAGAAAGCAGGCGTTGATATAGAAGCTGGTTATCAATCAGTACAACTTATAAAAGATTCTGTGAAATCAACTTATAGACCTGAAGTATTAGGTGGTTTAGGTGGATTTGCGGGAGCTTTTGATTTAAGCAATATTAAAAATATGGAAGAACCAGTCTTATTATCAGGAACAGATGGCTGTGGTACAAAGGTGAAATTAGCCTTTATCATGGATAAACACGATACTATAGGTATTGATGCTGTTGCCATGTGTGTGAATGATATTGCTTGTTCTGGTGGTGAACCATTATTCTTTTTGGATTATATAGCATGTGGAAAGAATTATCCTGAAAAGATTGCGACAATTGTTGGTGGTGTGGCTGAAGGATGCCGACAAAGTGAATGTGCTTTGGTTGGTGGTGAAACAGCTGAACATCCTGATTTAATGCCTATAGATGAATATGATTTGGCTGGTTTTGCAGTTGGTGTTGTAGATAGGAAAGATATTATTGATGGCTCAACAATTCAAGAAAATGATGTTTTGATTGGATTAGCATCAAGTGGTGTTCATAGCAATGGTTTTTCATTAGTAAGAAAAGTGTTTGAGATGAGTGAAGAATCACTCAATACGTATTATGATAAATTAGGTAGAACATTGGGTGAAACTTTATTAGAACCAACACGCATCTATGTGAAAGCATTAAAGAATATTAAAAATCATGGTGTCAAAGTGAAAGGATGTTCGCATATAACTGGTGGTGGTTTCTATGAAAATGTGCCTAGAATGTTACCAGATGATGCTTTAGCTATTATTGAAAAAGATAGTTATCCAGTGCCTCCAATCTTTGATATGATTGCGAAAAATGGTCAGGTTGAAGAACATATGATGTATAATACATTTAATATGGGTATTGGTATGGTGATTGTGGTTGACAAAGATGATGTGGATGAAACATTAAAAGCGATTGCCCAAACCAATGATAAAGGTTATGTGATTGGACATATTGAAAAAGGAAACAAGGGAGTAGAGTTATGTTAAAGAGAATAGCAGTTCTTGTTTCTGGAGGTGGAACGAATCTTCAATCATTGATTGATCATCAAGATGAATTTAATGGTGAAATTGTTTTGGTTGTTTCTTCACGTAAGAAGGCTTATGGGTTAGAAAGAGCTAAGAAAGCTGGTATTAAGGCAGAATGGATTAAGGATCAAGGTGCTTTACTCAATCGATTACAAGAAGAAAAGATAGATTTAATCGTTTTAGCTGGTTATTTAGCGATTATTAGTGATGAAATTATTGCAGCTTATAAAAATAAGATCATTAATATTCATCCTTCACTTATTCCTTCATTTTGTGGACCTGGTTATTATGGTTTACATGTGCATGAAGAAGCCTTTAAACGTGGGGTGAAAGTCAGTGGTGCTACTGTTCATTTTGTGAGTGAAGTCGTAGATGGTGGACCAATTATTCTCCAACAAGCTATTGATGTATCCAAGTGTCAATCACCAGAAGAGATGCAAACATTAATTTTAGATAATATTGAACATAAGATATTACCAGAAGCAGTAAGATTATTTTGTTTAGATAAATTAAAAGTTGAAAACGAAAGGGTTGAAATACTATGAAAAGAGCTTTAGTTTCAGTTACAAATAAAGATGGTATTGTAGAATTTTGTCAAGGTTTGGAAGGTTTAGGTTTTGAGATTGTATCAACAGGAGGAACACTTAATAAATTAAAAGAAAATGGTATTAATGCCATTCCTATTGATGATGTCACAGGTTTTCCAGAAATCTTAGATGGTCGTGTTAAAACATTGCATCCAAAAGTACATGGTGGTTTATTATTTAGAAGAGATGTCCCAGAACATGTACAAACTGTTCAAGAAATGGGTATTGAACCTATTGATTTAGTTTGTGTTAACTTATATGAATTTGAAAAAGCATTACAGCAACATAAACCAATGGAAGAAATGATTGAAAACATTGACATTGGTGGACCTTCTATGATTAGAAGTGCTGCTAAAAACTTTAAAGATGTTTTAATTGTCACTGATCCTAGTGATTATGATGCTGTCTTAGATGCCATAAAAAATGAAACAGATGATTATGACTTTAGATTAAATCTTGCTTATAAGGCATTTAGTAAAACAGGAGCTTATGATGCCATGATTTCACGTTATTTTGCTGGTGTTGTTGGTGATGAATTCCCTGATACTTTAAATATTTCATTAAAGAAAACAGAACATTTACGTTATGGTGAAAACTCACAACAACAAGCTAATAAATATGAAGACTCATTCGTTCAAGAATCATTATTAGATTATGAACAATTGAATGGTAAAGAAATCTCATTCAATAATGTCAATGACTTATATGGTGCTGTAGCATTAGTAAGAGAATTTGGTGATCAAATTGTCACTGCTGCGATTAAACACTCTACACCTTGTGGTGTTGCTGTAGGAGAAACAGGTTATGATTCTTATATGCGTGCTTATGAAGCAGATCCACAATCTATTTTTGGTGGAATTGTTGCAGTTAACTATAAAATTGATGCCGCAACTGCTACAGAAATGAAGAAAATCTTCTTAGAAATTGTAGCAGCTCCAGATTTTGATGATGATGCTTTAGAAATTTTGAAAAAGAAAAAGAACTTACGTATCTTAAAACTCAATCATTTAGATGCTAGAGAAGCTAAATATGATATCAAATACTTAGAAGGAAAAGTATTAGTACAACAACTCAATACAAAGATGATTGATGAAATGAAAGTGGTTACTACTACACAACCTACACCAGAACAAATCTCTGATATGGAATTTGGTATGAAAGTTGTTAAGTATGTTAAATCAAATGCGATTTGTATTGTAAAGGATGGTCGTACTTTAGCTATTGGTGGTGGACAAACATCACGTGTATGGGCATTAGAAAATGCTATTCACAATAATCCTGATAAGGATTTCAATGGTGCTGTTTTAGCTAGTGATGCTTTCTTCCCATTCAACGATTGTGTTCAAGTAGCTGCTGATGCAGGCATTAGTGCGATTGTACAACCTGGTGGTTCTATTAGAGATCAGGATTCGATTGATTTATGTAATGAAAAAGGAATTCCTATGGTCTTTAGTGGATATAGACATTTTAGACATTAATATATGTGGTGTTATCTTAAAAATAAGATAGCACCTTATGTGGTTAGAGAGAGGAGCGAATACAATGAAGGTTTTAGTTATTGGTAGTGGTGGTCGTGAACATGCGATTGCTTATGCATTACATAAAAGCGAAAAAGTAGATGAAATTCATGCCATTCCTGGAAATCCTGGAATTGCACAAATTGGGACATGCCATGAAGGCAGTGTAGAAGACTTAGATGGTATATTAAAGTTTGTCGAAGATAATAATATTGATTTTACTGTGATTGGTCCAGAAGTACCTTTATGTATGGGTTTAGCTGATTTATTGGAAGATCATGGACATAAGGTTTTTGGCCCTAGAAAAGAAGCTGCTAATTTAGAAGGTAGTAAAGCTTTTTCCAAAGACTTTATGGAAAGACACAATATTCCTACAGCTGCCTATAAAGAAGTGAATAGTTATGATGAAGCCATTCATGCTTTAAGTAGTTTTGATTATCCTGTAGTTGTGAAAGCTGATGGTTTAGCTGCTGGTAAAGGTGTTGTTATTTGTGAAAATGAAGAGGAAGCCAAAGCAGCTTTGAAGAATTTAATGATTGATGGTGCCTTGGATGGGGCTGGAAGCAAGGTTGTATTAGAAGAATATTTAACAGGTTTTGAATGTTCATTACTTTGCTTTGTGGATAATGATACCATTGTACCAATGGTATCTGCTAAAGATCATAAACAAATCTATGATAACAATAAAGGTCCTAATACGGGTGGTATGGGAACTGTTTCTCCTAATCCATTTTTACCAGAAGGGATGGATGATATCTTTAAGACTGAGATATTAGATCCATTTATGCAAGGCTTAAAAGAAGATCATATTGATTTTAGAGGTGTTATATTTATTGGTTTAATGATTGAAAATAATCAACCTAAAGTTCTAGAATTTAATGTTCGTTTTGGTGATCCAGAAACTCAAGTTATCTTATTAAGATTAGAAAGTGATTTATTTGATATTATGTATGGTGTATCTACCAATACTTTAAAAGATGTTGAAGTGAAATGGTCTGATCAACAAGTGACTTGTTTAGTACTTGCTAGTGGTGGTTATCCTGCAAGCTATCCTAAAGGGAAAGTGATTACAGGTTTAGATAATGTAGATGAAGATATTGTTGTATTCCATGCTGGTACTGCTATGAAAGATGATCATATTGTTACTAGTGGAGGAAGAGTACTCAATATTTGTGCTATGGGTAAATCACTAGAAGAAACAAGAGAAAAGGTTTATAAAGCAGCAGAAGTGATTGATTTTGATGGTAAGTATTATCGTCATGATATAGGGTTACATTAAGAGGTGAGAAGATGAGTAAGGTTTATCGTGTTTTTGTTGAAAAGAAAGAGGCTTATGCAGTAGAAGCAAAAGAAGTTTTTAACAATGTTAAGAGTCAATTGAAATTAGAAAATCTAACTGGTTTACATATTATTAATCGTTATGATGTCCAAGGGATTAATGAAGATGTTTTAAATCAAGGTATTCCTACTATCTTAAGTGAACCAATGGTTGATAATGTCTATTTAGAAGAATATCCTACTAATAATACACAAGTATTTGCGATTGAATATTTACCTGGTCAATATGATCAAAGAGCTGATGCAAGTGAACAATGTTTTCAATTATTAACTGGTGAAAAGAATGTTAAAGTTAAATGTGCAAAATTATATGTTGTTGAAGGTTCTATGAATGAAGAGGATTTAAAACGTATTCAAAACTATCTCATTAATCCTGTTGATCAACGTTTAGCATCACTTGAAAAACCAAATGATTTAAGTGAAACAGAGGTTCATATTGATTTTGTACCTGTTATTGAAGGATTTATAGGTTATTCTGATGAAGAACTTAGTCAATATATAAAAGACAATGGTATGGCGATGAATCTTGATGATTTGAAAGTCACTCAAGATTATTATCGAGATGAAGAAAAAAGAGATCCTACAGAAACAGAATTAAAAGTATTGGATACTTATTGGTCTGATCATTGTCGTCATACGACATTTGGAACTGTTATTACTGATATTGATATTGAAAATGGTGCATTTAAAGAAATATTACAACAAGATATAGAAACTTATAAAACATCTAGACATATAGTTTATGGTGTTGATACAGATCGTCCATTAACACTTATGGATTTGGCAACTATTTCTATGAAAGAATTACGTAAAGAAGGTTTCTTGGATGATATGGAAGTCAGTGAAGAAATCAATGCATGTTCTGTTGAGTTGAAAGTTCATACGAGTGATGGTGATGAAGATTGGTTATTAATGTTTAAGAATGAAACACATAACCATCCAACGGAAATTGAACCATTTGGTGGGGCAGCTACTTGTTTAGGTGGTGCTATTAGAGATCCATTATCTGGAAGAGCTTATGTTTATCAATCTATGCGTATTACTGGAGCAGGTGATCCAAGAAAATCACTAGATGAAACGATTCCAGGAAAATTACCACAACGTAAAATATGTGTTGAAGCTGCACAAGGTTTTTCAAGCTATGGTAACCAAATTGGTTTGACAACTGGCTATGTTCATGAAGTCTATGATGAAGGTTTTTTGGCAAAACGTATGGAAGTAGGGGCTGTTGTAGCTGCAGCACCAAAAGATCAAGTGAAACGTTTGATTCCGGAAAAAGGTCAGATTGTTTTATTAATTGGTGGTAGAACTGGTAGAGATGGCATTGGTGGTGCTACGGGTTCATCTAAAAAGCATGAACTAAAAACAACAACAACTGCTGGTGCCGAAGTGCAAAAAGGAAATCCAGTAGAAGAAAGAAAAATACAAAGATTATTTAGAAACAAAGCTGTTTCTGAAAAAATTGTACGTTGTAATGATTTTGGTGCAGGTGGTGTATGCGTCGCTGTTGGTGAATTAGCACCAGGACTTGATATAGAGTTAGATGCTGTTTTAAAGAAATATGAAGGTTTAACAGGTACAGAACTTGCGATTTCTGAATCTCAGGAACGTATGGCTATTGTTATTAATCAATGTGATGAAGATTTTATGAAACAAGCATGTTTTGATGAAAACTTAGAGGTTGTTAAGGTAGCTACAGTAACAGATACAAATCGTTTGGTGATGCATTATATGGGTCAAACAGTGGTTGATATCGATCGTGCATTCTTAGATAAGAATGGAGCAAAACGTTATCAAAATATTCATATTGATTTACCTGATTTCTTACATACACCAATGAATGATCAATTTGTTCAATCTTTTACGATGGCTACTCACGAAGTATTAAAAAGCTTATCAGTATGTAGTCAAAAAGGTTTAGTAGAAAGATTTGACTCATCTATTGGCAATGGTACAGTATTATCACCTTATGGTGGAAAGACATTAAGAACAGAAACTGAAGGTATGGCTGCTTTAATACCAGTACTTGGAAAAGAAACAACAACTTGTTCACTCATGAGTTATGGATATAATGCTGAGATAGCCAAATGGTCTCCATATCATGGTGCTATGTATGCCATTGTTGAATCAATTGCTAAAATTGTTGCCATGGGTGGCGATTACCATAAGATTCGCTTCTCTTTCCAGGAATATTTTGAAAAACTTGCAGATGATCCTGCTCGTTGGGGTAAACCTTTAGCAGCTTTATTAGCGGCTAATCGTGTGCAAAAAGAATTGATGTTACCTTCTATTGGTGGTAAGGATTCAATGTCAGGTTCATTTGAAGATTTAGATGTTCCTCCTACTTTGGTATCTTTTGCCATTGTGGGTGCTGATGTTAAAGATGTGATTACACCAGAGTTAAAGGGTCCTAATCATTTATTGGTAGAAGTATTACTTTCTAAAGATAGTTTCTTTGTCTATAACTTTGATATCTTAAAATCTCAATATGATTCGATTATGAAACTTATGAAAGCTGGTAAAGTTTATAGTGCTTATACAGTAAAAGATGGCGGCGTTATTGAAGCTATTTATAAAATGGCTTTTGGTAACAATATTGGTGTTCATATTGATAGTGCATTACCTTTAAGAACATTGTTACGTAAAGATTATGGTAATATTATATTAGAAATTGATGGTGAATCATTATCATCATTAGAAAACTATCGTATTATTGGTGAAACAAAATCCACACCAGAAGTGACTTATAAACAGGAAACAGTAACATTAGAAGAAGCTTATTCTATTTATAATTCCGTATTAGATGATGTCTATCCAACAACAGCAGTTGCTCCAACATCTGAAATGATTGTCAAAGACTGTCCAACACGTACACCATTACATGCATCAAAAGTTTATGATGAAGTTAATGTTGTTATACCTGTATTCCCAGGAACAAACTGTGAATATGATTCTGCTAGAGCATTCACTAAAGCTGGTGCAAAAGTCACAACAGTTATCATTAGAAATAAAACAGAACAAGATATCAAGAAATCTGTTGATGAATTAGAAGCAGCTATTAGAAAAGCACAAATCATTATGTTACCTGGTGGTTTTTCTGCAGGTGATGAACCAGAAGGCTCTGGTAAATTTATCGCTACAGTCTTACGTAATCCAAAACTCAAAGCAGCTATTACAGATTTACTAGATAATCGTGAAGGATTAATGATTGGTATCTGTAATGGATTCCAGGCTTTAGTGAAATTAGGCTTACTTCCTTATGGTGAAATCAAAACCATGAATGAAGATGATCCAACATTAACATTTAATACTATTAATCGTCACTTATCACAAATGGTTAATACAAGAATATCTTCTGTTAAATCTCCTTGGTTAGCAAATGTAGAAGTAGGAGATATTCATACAATTCCTATTTCTCATGGTGAAGGTAGATTTGTTGCTCCACAAGCAGAAATAGAAAAACTATTTGAAAATGGTCAAGTATTTACACAATATGTTGATCCTGATGGCAATCCAACAATGACATCACCATATAATCCTAATGGTTCTATGTGTGCGATTGAAGGTGTTTTATCAGCAGATGGTCGTATTTTAGGTAAAATGGGTCATAGTGAGCGTCAAGGTATCAATAGAAATAAAAATATTTATGGTGAAATGGATCAAAAGCTATTTGAAGCTGGTGTTAATTATTTTAAAGGTGGGAAATAAATGGATAAACAAATTTTTGAAAGTATGACATTATGTCCATTAGATGGACGTTATAGTGGCATAAAAGAAGAATTAGGTGATTATTTTTCTGAATTTGCTTTAGTGAAGAATCGTGTGTTTGTGGAAACACAATGGTTAAGATTTTTAATTGAGAATGTAGATAATGAAATATTGGCTCAATTCAACAAAGAAGAAATGCATATTATTGAAGATATTGGTTATAACTTTGACTATGAAGGATTTATGCGTGTCAAAGAAATTGAAGCCACAACAAGACACGATGTGAAAGCTGTTGAATACTTTATTGATGAAACTTTAAAAGATTTGGATTATGATTATCTTATTAGCTTTGTTCATATTGGTTGCACATCTGAAGATATCAATAATACATCATATGCTTGTATGATAAAAAATGGACTTCAAAAAGTATGGCTACCAAAAGCCAAACAATTAAGAGATATCATGGATAAATGGGCTAACGAACATAAAGACGATGCTATGCTTGCTCATACTCATGGGCAACCTGCGACACCAACAACTATTGGTAAAGAATTTAAGGTTTATGCTTATCGTATGACTTCAAGTATTGAAAACATAGAAAGCATACCTATAAAAGCCAAATTCAATGGGGCCACAGGAAATTATAGTGCTATTCTTACAGCTTTTCCTAATCTAGATTGGCCATCACTTTCTAAAAAATTTGTTGAAGAATACTTAGGTTTAACCTTTAATCCTTTGACAACGCAAATAGAAAGTCATGACTATACATGTCATATCTTAGATGGTATTCGTCATTTCAATAACATTGTTGTAGACTTTGATGTTGATATGTGGCTTTATATTTCAATGGAATATTTCAAACAAATCCCTGTACAAGGTGAAGTAGGAAGTTCCACAATGCCTCATAAAGTCAATCCTATTCGTTTTGAAAACAGTGAAGCTAATATTGATATGTCTAATAACATTTGTATAGCATTATCCAATAAGTTACCTAAATCACGTATGCAAAGAGACTTATCAGACTCTTCTTCTCAACGTAACTTAGGTTTGGCCTTTGGCTACTCCCTTCAAGCCATGAATGAAACAATTAATGGCTTAGCTAAATGTGTCGTTAATAAAGACAAATTAGCTTCTGATCTCAATGATAAATGGGAAGTCTTAGCTGAACCAATTCAAACAATGTTAAGAAAATACGGTGTACCAGATGCTTATGATACCTTAAAGGCACTTACAAGAGGAAAGAGTATCTCTAGAGAAGATATTATCAAATTTGCCGAAAGTCTTGATATGTTATCTGATGAAGATAGAGCAACTCTTGTTAATATGACACCTGCTTCTTATATTGGTAAAGCGAGTGAATTAGCTGACATCAAGTTAAAAGATTAAAAAATAGAGACATGAATCTTTGATGGATTTATGTCTCTTTTATGCTATAATAATAAGTAAAGGAGCTGATATTATGGGTATTTATCTTAATCCAGACAATACTGATTTTAATGAACTAAGAAATTCAGCCATTTGTGTAGATAAGTCTTTATTGATTGGTTATACAAATAGTGTCATGAATACGAAAGATAAGCTAATGTGTGTTTCTAGACCACGTCGATTTGGGAAAAGTACTGATGCCAATATGTTAGTTGCCTATTATTCTAAAGGTTGTGATTCATCGTCATTATTTAAAGATTTAAAAATATCACAAACATCTATCTATATGGAACATCTCAATCAACATAATGTTATTTTCATTAACATGCAAGAGTTTTATGATAATGCTGATACAATTAAAGATATGAAAAATCGATTAAGCAAGATACTTTTAATAGAATTGAAACAAGTATTTGATAATATTTTTTATTACGATGATAAAGACTTGATTTTATCTTTAAAAAATATCAATGATCAAATGAAACAAAAATTTATTTTCATTATTGATGAATGGGATTGCGTACTAAGAGATAAAGATGCCTCACAAAAAGATAAAACTACTTTTTTGACTTTTATGAATTCCTTATTTAAAGATCAAACATATATTGAATTCGTTTATATGACTGGTATTTTACCAATAAAAAAATATAGTAACCAAAGTGCACTTAATAGTTTTGATGAGATGTCAATGCTTAATCCTACGCCTTTTGAGAATTTTATGGGATTTACTGAAAATGAAGTCAAAGAGTTATGTGAAGAATATCAAATGGATTTTGATGAAATGAAATTATGGTATGATGGCTATCATTTTAAAAATGGTATATCCATATATAGTCCTAGATCAATTAGCAAAGCACTTAGAATTGGATCATGTGGTAATTATTGGAGTAAAACATCTTCTTTTGAAAATTTAAGGTATTATTTTAATCAAAATATTGATGGTATCAAAGAATCGATTGTACAATTATTAGCTGGTGATATGATAAAAATAGATCCTGATATATTTAATAACGATGCTTCAGAAATACACAGCAAGGATGATGTATTAACATTTTTAGTTCATTTAGGATATTTAGGATATGATGAATTAGAAAAGAAAGTCTATATTCCAAATAAAGAAGTATCAGATTCATTTGTATCAGCAATGCGAAAAAGCAAATGGGAGAATACTATATATTTTCTTGAAAACTCGGACAAACTATTTGAGGCTACTTGGAATCAAGATGAAGAAACAGTTGCTAAATATATTGAAAAAGCACATCAGGAAGTATCAATTATTCAATATAACGATGAGAATGCTTTAGCATATACCATTTATTTAGCTTATATTACAGCTAAGGATTATTATACAGTCGTACGTGAACTTCCAAGTGGTAATGGCTTTGTAGATATAGCATTCATACCTAAGTATGATAAACCAGCATTATTAGTAGAACTTAAGTGGAATAAGGATGTTCAGACAGCTATTGATCAAATCATTGATAAACAATATCCTGCTGTATTAGAGCATTATAAAGATAATTTATTACTAGTTGGTATCAGTTATGAAAAAGATAGTCAATCTAAAGATCATAAAAAACATACTTGTAAGATTATTAAGATTACTGATTAATCATTGATAATTCTTGGAGTTTGTGATACACTATACGTGGATGAAGAAATCCTTAAAAAGTGGGAGTACCCTTGCCGTAGTGGGAACGAAAAAAGTCGGAGTACCCTTGCCGTAGTGGGAACGAAAAAAGAAAGGACTAGTAGTAAATTGCTAGTCCTTTGTTGTAAGATTAGGAGGTATCATTAATGAGCTGTTTTAGATTGAAATTATACTGTATAGATGATAATTATATTGATTACTTACGTCAATTTGATGATAAAGTACCTTATAATAAACATAGAACACGTCCATATGTTGGCATTGTTTATATGCATCATGGTCATAAATACTTTGCACCATTATCCTCTCCTAAGCCTAAACATTTAAGTATGAGTCCAAGAGCATTAGACATATGGAAGATTTCATATGGTAAATTAGGAATCGTTAATTTTAATAATATGGTACCTTGTCCTGATGGTGTATTAACAGAATTACTTCCCATTGTATCAGATGGAAAATATAAATTGTTATTAGAAAAACAGATTTCTTCAATTAATGCTGATAGAGTTGACTTGTTAAATAAAGTTAAAAGATTTAGAAAAAAATATGAAAATGATTTGTTGCCAAAAAATATAAAAGATAGATGTTGTGATTTTCAATTATTAGAAGAAAAATGTGATGAATATATGACTGTAAGTTGTTAAGTAACATTTTGATATATATTTTAAAGAGGTTAATATAATATGGTTTTGTATGTAGATGAGACAGAGAATGACCAACTTTTCATAGTGACGGGATTATTAGTTACTTCAGAGGAAAGCGTTGATTTATCATATAAAAAATTTAAGAAACGAATTCGTTCAATAAAAATAAAACCCAAAATGAAAGAAAAAGTATTTAATGAGTTCAAATCAACAATACTTGATAAAGAATTTCAAAAAATAAAAGTGAGAATGTTAGAAGAAATTATGGAAATAGACGTAAAGATAATATATTCTTGTTATAAAAAAGATGATAATTGTTTTAATCAAATTTTAAAAGAGAAAAAATATATTGAGCTTCTAAAAAATATTGTTTCATATGTTGATGATGATATCAATGTAATTTTCGATTCATTTAATAAATTAGATTTTGAAAAAAGAATCATAGAAATAATTAGTGAATACCCAAATGTTATTAATGTTGCATCAAGAAATTCTTTTGATGAACCAGGTATACAATTTGTTGATAATCTTTGTAGCACAATAAGATTGTCTTATTCTAATCCTAATAATTATTTTTATATGCTTGTAAAGGATGAAATAATTCGAGTATAAATATTGAAAATTTTTTAAGAGTGTGGTATATTTTAGTTGTAAGTTGAATATACTTAATTAGATATGGGTTTCTGGCCGCTTGAGGCTGGATGTGCAGAATGATGCGGGCCCATATCTTTTTATATATTTTTCATAAAAAACACTTGTGTGTATACAAGGTATATAGTTTAAAATACTAGGTGAAAGTGGTGAAAACATGAAAACAAATGAAGTAGAAAAGCTTACTGGCTTATCAAAACAAACATTATTATTTTATGAAAGAGAAAAGCTTATTGAACCTAGTAGAGATGATAATGGTTATCGTAACTATAATGAAAAAGATCTTCAGTTACTCACAATGATTAGGTTTTTAAGATCCATGGAAATAAGTATTGATGATATTAGATTGATTATGAATCATCAATTGTCATTCCAAGATTGTTTGGAGTCACAACAAATTCATATGAATCAAAAATTAACGGATCTTCAACAAGTTAAGTCAACAATCGATTTTTATAAGGATAAGAATATTCCTTTGATTCCTGAACTTGTTGAATTAAATAAAGTTGTTGATAAAACACTGCTAGGCTATCAAAAAACATCACCATATATATCAATAGGTAGACCATTAACTCGTAGTTATGCTTTGAGAAAGGTTATTATGTGGGTGATTATAGCTATCATATTAGGTGTTGTTTCTTATTTTGCTGGTGATAGTATGGTGATTGGTGGTATTGTTGCAATAGTTGTATTTATGATTGAAATAGGGGCTTATGCATGTGGATTAGGGGAAATGAATATGTTATCAACATCCAATAATGCATCACAATTCATTGAATTTAAAGAAAATGGTATTTGTTTTATCGATAATGAAAACAAGATAAAATATCTTTTTGATACTTTATTGAATAATAGTAAGTTAACAGAAATACCTTATGGTGATATCATAAAGGTTAAAATAGTCACAAAGCAACGTTACATGAAAATACCAGGATCTAACTTATCAACAAATATGGACACTTATGATTATTACTTTGATTTTAAAGATGGTACATATTATGCATTAA
>JAJQGQ010000266.1:3180-3526 GCA_021200395.1 Erysipelotrichaceae bacterium | reverse complement strand
GATGTATCAGAACTCATCAATATAAAAGATAAATTAGCTTTTCATAATTTCTTACAATATATAGCTACTTTAACATCACAACAAGTGAATTATTCAGATATAGCCAAAAACATTGGTGTTGATTCTAAAACTATTAAATCATGGATATCAATATTAGAAACAAGTGGTATTATATATCTTCTTCAACCATATAGTGAATATAAATTATCCAAACGTATTACAAAATCTCCTAAACTCTATTTTTGTGATACTGGCTTGGCTGCTCATTTAGCACGTGTTAATAATCCTGAATACTTAATGATTAGTAATTTGGCAGGTGCTTTTATGGAAACATATGTGATGAATG
>JAJQGQ010000266.1:0-3170 GCA_021200395.1 Erysipelotrichaceae bacterium | reverse complement strand
AAAATTTGATGGATATTATTACAGAGATAATAATCAAAATGAAATTGATCTTATTTTAATAGATAATATGAAACTTCATTGTATTGAAATCAAAAAGGGTAGCATGTTTGAAAAGAAACATGTAAAGAGTTTTCGTCAATTAGCTCATAGTCAATATGAAATGGGTACATCGTGTATTATTTGTAATACAGAAAAGAATTATGCTATTAATAGAGATATTTTAGTTTTATCAGTATCGTCTATGAAATAATTGAGTAAGCATATTTCATAGCTAATATTCTTCTAACAGCAGTGTCAATTATTTCCTCGGAAATAGTACCATCATTAACAGCATTAACAACCTCTTGTTTTTGTTTTACAAAATTCGAAGAAATAATCATATCATTACCTGCTTGAACTGCTAAAACAGCAGCACTACCATCTTGTACATAATCTTGTACAGCATCCATTTTTAAATCATCTGTAATAATAACACCCGTAAAACCTAATTCATTTCTTAATATATCATGGACATTTCGAGATAAAGAAGCAGGATAGTCTTCATCCATACATGTTATAACATTATGAGAAACTAATATAGTAGGAGCATTGGATTCAATACCAGCACTAAAAGGTAAAAAATCTGATGTATCAAATGTTTCATAATCTCTTTCATCTATAATAATATCAGTATGTGTATCGCCATTACTACCATATCCAGGAAAATGTTTTAAACAAGAAATAATATGAGAGGTATTCATTGTTTTTACTACTGTAGAAACATAAATTGATGTTTCATTAGCATCTTTGCCAAATGACCTATTATATATAAAATCACTACTAGAAGTAGAAACATCAGCTACTGGAGCAAAATTCATGTTTAATCCAATACTTAGTAATAATTCAGACTTTTCTTTAGAATCTTCAATAATAGCATCATATCCACCTTTATTATATAAAGTTTGAGGTGATTTAAATTTAGTATTTCTAAAAGCAGTAATGGAACTTACTCTTACAACGGTTCCTCCCTCTTCATCTACCCCTAATAATAAAGGTATATTACTAGCATCTTGACATTTAGTGAGTTTTTCTAACATTGATTCTTTTGTTTCGTCTCTAAAATGTTTTTCGAATAATATATATCCACCAGGATTTTCATTTTTTATTTGATCTATAACATTAGCAGTTGTAGGATATCTGGCAATGAACATTTGTCCTACTTTTTCTTCTAATGTCATTGTTGACATAAGTTCTTCTGCTTGTTTGTAATATTCTTCAAATAGTTCTTTGTTTGTAGTATCATTAGTAGATTCAATAATATTAGATATATTATCTGATTGTGATTCATCATAAGTATCATGATTTAATATATATATTTCTAATATAATAACTGTAATTGTAAGAATAAGAAGTATTAATTTTTTTCTCATATAGTTCACTTCCTTAATTAACTATATTGTATCATAAATAAAAAGAAGAGATTTTTAAAATTGTGATAACAATTAAAAAATTAGCACTTGAAAAATATGAGATATCTGTTATAATTTTATTTGCAGTCGATAGATTGTATATGCTTCAATAGCTCAGTTGGTAGAGCAACGGACTGTTAATCCGTGGGTCGTAGGTTCGAGTCCTACTTGAAGCGTTTATTTATTAGAAAATCTACTCAAAAAAGTAGGTTTTTATTTTTTTATTAAAAAAATATTGACTTAAAGTTCACTTTAACTTGTATAATTTTGAATGTAAGGAGGAATGAAAATGTCTTATTCAATAAAAGAAGTAGCAGATATGATGGGCGTTGGAACACCAACATTAAGGTATTACGATGAAATGGGTTTACTGCCTGGAATAAAAAGAGTCAACGGCAGAAGAGTATTTGAAGATAAAGATTTCAAATGGCTTCGAGTATTAAATTGTATGAAGAATATGAATATGCCTATTAAGAAAATTAAGGAATATGTTGATTTAGCATTACAAGGAGATTCTACATTACAGGCAAGATATGATTTAATTAAAGAACAAAAAGAAAATCTGCAGGCACAGATAGATACTTTAAATATTTGTATGAAAGAAATTGAATACAAAGAATGGTATTATGAAACAGCAATTAAAGCTGGAACAGAAAAAGTTGTAGAAAACGTTCCATCAGAAGAAGCAACATTAGATATAGATACAATTCCTAAAGAGTTTAAGAAAGAAGGTTAAAGAAATGGAAGAATTAAAATTAGTACAAGAATGGGATAAAGTTTTCCCTAAAAGTGATAAGGTAAATCACAAAAAAGTAACATTTAAAAATAGATATGGATTTACATTAGTTGGGGATGTTTATGAGCCAATTAATTATGAGGGTAAACTACCTGCTATAGCAGTATGTGGTCCTTTTGGTGCAGTCAAAGAACAATCAAGTGGATTATATGCACAAACAATGGCAGAAAAAGGATATTTAGCAATGGCATTTGATCCATCATTTATGGGAGAATCAACTGGAACACCTAGAGATGTTGCAAGTCCTGATATTAATACAGAAGATTTTAGTGCAGCAGTAGATTTCTTATCAGTACAGGATAATGTTGATGCTGATAGAATTGGAATAATTGGAATTTGTGGCTTTGGTGGAATGGCACTCAATGTTGCAAGTATGGATACAAGAATTAAAGCAACGGTTACATCTACTATGTATAATATGAGTAGAGTCAATGCTGATGGATATTTTGATTCAATGGATGAAGATGAAAGATATGAATTATTAAAAAGATTAAATAATCAAAGAACTGAAGATTTTAAGGAAGGAAAAACAACTTATGCTGGTGGTGTGCCAGAAGAACTTCCTGAAGAAGCACCATGGTTTTTTAAAGATTATCAAAAATATTATAAAACACCAAGAGGATATCATAGAAGAAGTTGTAATTCAAACAATGGTAGAGCCGATACAGCAAAACTTGCATTTATTAATATTCCAACGGCTACACGTTCAAATGAAATTAGAAGTGCAGTATTAATGATTCATGGTGAAAAAGCACATTCTTGTTATTTTTCAAAAGACGAATACAAGAAAATGACTAAAAATGGAAAATATAATGATAATAAAGAATTAATGATAATACCAGATGCAGTTCATACAGATTTATATGATAATTTAGATGTTATTCCATTTGAAAAAATTGATAATTTTTTTAAAGAATATTTAAAAT
>JAJQGQ010000162.1 GCA_021200395.1 Erysipelotrichaceae bacterium | reverse complement strand
CCATTAGAACAACAACTTATAACAGAAGGTTTAGATTCATTAGAATACAATTATTTTATGTTGTGTATTAATGATGAATTTAAACTTTATGAGAAATTACAGAGGGTTTATGATGAAAAGTCACTAATCAATCAAAAACTCAAACAAACTTATGATGAGAAATCTTTAATAAATAAAAAGCTTAAAATTACTTATAAGGAAAAACATGAAAGAGGAGTTAAAATAAAAGAATTAAAAGCCGAAAATATAAAATTACAAGATGAAATTGAAGATATGAAAAATTCTATGGTATGGAAGATAGGTAGTATACTTACAAAGCCATTTAAAAAAGGATAATCGAATTATCCTTTTTACAATTCCATATAAGTTTTTACAACATTTTCAACAGTAAATCCATAGTTTTCTATAACAACATTAGCAGGAGCACTGCTACCAAACTTATCAATAGCTAATGATTTACCATCTAGACCTACGTATTTTTGCCATCCAAAACTAGATCCCATTTCAATACTTAAACGTTTTCTAGTATTGTTTGGTAAAATGCTTTCTTTATATTCATCACATTGTTGGTCAAACGATTCCATAGAAGGCATAGATACAACTCTTACATCTTGACCCTGTTTTAATAATTGCTGTTGTGCTTTAATCGCTAAAGATACCTCACTACCTGTAGCTATTAAAATACCATCTAATCTTTCTTTCTCTTTTGAAACAATATAAGCACCATGACATACATCTTCATAAGTGGCATGAGTAACATTTTCAACACCTTGTCTAGTAAGAACTAAGATAGTAGGTTTATCTTTAGTTTCTATAGCTATCTTCCATGCAGCACACATTTCATAAGCATCAGCAGGTCTTAGCACTTGAATATTAATCATTGATCTTAACATTGATAATTGTTCAATTGGTTGATGTGTAGGACCATCTTCGCCAACAGCGATAGAATCATGAGATAAAGGAATAATAATTGGTAATTTCATTAAACAAGACATACGAAGAGCTGGTTTGAAATAATCACTAAATACAAAGAATCCACCAGATGATATTTTTATACCTTTATGTAAAGTGATACCATTCATAATACATACCATCGCAAATTCCCTAATACCAAAATAAATATTTCTACCACTATAATTATCTTTACTAAATGTTCCACCATCTTTGATGACTGTTTTAGTAGATGTGGATAAATCAGCGGTACCAGATACAAATGTAGGATTTTGTGAAGCTATTAGGTTAATAAGTTTTTCACTTGTAGCTCTAGTTGCTTCGTTAAGATTAAAATCATATTCTTTCATGAATTCATCATAGTCTAAACTATATTCTTCATTAATAGCTGATAATAATTCATTAGCTAATTCAGGATATTCTTGTTTATAATTATCAAATAGTTTATTCCATTTTTTATATTTCTTTGTGCCTCTTTTAATGACATGTTCATTAAAATCATCATAAACTTCATCAGGTACAAAGAAATCTTCATGATCAAAACCATATGATAGTTTTGCATTCTTACCATCTTCTATGCCAAGTGGTGCACCATGTACTGCACTGGTTCCTTGATTGGCTGAGCCATAACCAATAATTGTATTCACAATAATAAGAGAAGGCTTGTTTGTTTTCTTTTTAGCTTTTTTGATAGCTTTTAATATAGCTTCTGTATCATTACCATCATCAACAGTAATAACTTGCCAATGAAAAGCTTTAAATCTCTTTTCAACATTTTCACTAAAAGCTAAATCAATAGGTCCATCTAATGTTACATGATTAGAATCATATAAGACAATAAGCTTACCTAAACCTAAATGCCCTGCTAAAGATGCACCTTCATAAGTGACACCTTCCTCCATATCACCATCACCACATAAGGCGTAAGTATAATGATTAACAATATCATAATCCTCTTTATTGTATTTCTCAGCTAAGAAACGTTCAGCTAAAGCCATTCCTACAGCTGTAGGAATACCTTGACCTAATGGTCCACTTGAAGCGTCTACACCATCAGTGACTTCGTATTCAGGATGCCCTGGTGTTTTACTATTCCATTGTCTAAATTGTTTTAAATCATCCATCGATAAATCATAACCTGATAAATGAAGTAAACTATATAATAATGCAGATGCATGACCACTCGCTAAAACAAAGCGATCACGATTAAACCATGATGAATCTTTTGGATTCACTTTTAATTCTTTCGTAAATAAAGTATATAAAGCTGGTGCTGATCCTAATACCATGCCAGGATGTCCCGACTTAGCTTTATTAATCATATCAATACCCAAAGATCTAATAGTTGCAATTGATAATTCTGATTGATTCATTTTCTTCCTCCTAGAATAACTTTCGCTTATATTATACATAACTTTTATAAAATTAACAGAATTTTATAAAAAAACTGGTACATAAAAAACCAGTTTTAATCTCTTTCATATAAATCTCTTGTATAGATTTTATCTTTAATGTCTTCTAATTTACCATCTAATCTATTAACTACAATAACATCACTCATTTGTTTGAATTCTTCGAAATCATGAATCACTTTATATTTCATAAACCTATCTTCTTTTATGGTAGGTTCATAGATGACAACATCTACACCTTCACCTCTTAAGATCTTCATGACATCTTGTATGGCACTTGCTCTAAAGTTATCTGAACCTGATTTCATTGTCAGTCTATAGATACCCACTACATCAGGATTCTTATTAAGAATCATATGTGCTATATGTTCTTTTCTTGTCTTGTTACTAGATACTATTGCAGTGATTAAATTTTCTGGAACATTCTTATAATTAGCTTTTAACTGTTTTGTATCCTTTGGTAAACAGTAACCTCCATATCCAAATGATGGATTGTTGTAATGCATACCAATTCTTGGATCTAATCCAATACCTTCAATGATTTCTTTTGTATTTAATCCCTTGATTTCGCAATATGTATCTAATTCATTAAAGTATGAAACTCTTAACGCTAGATATGTATTCGCAAATAACTTGATTGCTTCTGCTTCTGTAGAATGTGTAAATAAGACATTAATATCTTTCTTATAAGCTCCTTCTTTTAATAAATTAGCAAATACTTCTGCTCTTTCACTCCTTTCACCAACGACTATTCTAGAAGGATATAGGTTATCATATAAAGCTTTACCTTCTCTTAAGAATTCTGGTGAAAAGATGACTCTATCTGTATCAAACATTTCATTGACTTGTTTTGTATAACCTACTGGAATTGTTGATTTAACAACAATAGTTGCATGACTATTATATTTAAAAGCTTCTCTTATGACTGATTCAACAGCACTTGTATCAAAGCTATTTGTTTCATCATTATAGTTTGTGGGTGCAGCAACTACAATATATTCAGAATTACTATATGCTTCTTTTGAATCAGTTGTTGCTTTTAGATTTAAATTTTTATTAGCTAAGAAATCTTCAATTTCATTATCTTTAATTGGTGAAATATGATTATTGATCATATCAACTTTCTCTTTAATAATATCGATTGCTACAACTTCATTATGTTGAGCTAATA
>JAJQGQ010000037.1 GCA_021200395.1 Erysipelotrichaceae bacterium | reverse complement strand
TTATATATCTTAGCCGATAATCAATTAAATTTAATAGTGAGCTTATGGTGAGCTTATAAAAAGACTCGTTTGAGTCTTATAGATAAGTAGGGTGATTTTAGTGTAAAATTCAAAAATTACCTCCGAGTTACCTCCAAAAAATTTTATAATTTATTTTTATAAAATGTTTGAATTTTACATAGTATTTTATCAAATTTAATTGATTAAATGTTTAAAACTAAAGTCATTTATATTGTTGTAAATGGCTTTAATTTTCGCTATTTTTAGATTCTTTAACTCACTTAGGATCTAGTGCTTCGGCGTGCAGGTTCAAGTCCTGTTACCCGCACCATGGAACGTACGATATGAAGAAATTCATATCTTTTTTTTGCTTTGAAAAAAGCATCATATTGAATGATGCCTATTATATAATATGAGTTTTTATAATTATTCCTTTACAAACTTTTCAATCTTCGCAATATGTTTCTTTTCACCCTTGTTATAAGTGATACCAACTAACAACAAATTACCATGATAGTGTTTTAAATTTTGAGAATAATTTCTTTCTTTAATTTGATCAATAGCTGTTTCTACATCTTTATCATACTTTAATTCAATAATTATTGCTGGATAACTTGGATTATAAGGAATGAATGCAACATCACAGAAACCTTTACCAGTTGGCATTTCTCTAAATGGTGTATAATAATCTCTAGCTGTAAAATATGCTAACATGATTGTTGTATATAATGAATTTTCGTCATTATACTTTAGATTAGAATTGATAAATGAGTCATGGACTTCTTCTAATCCTGATGCTACTTTTTCTTCGTCCATATCCCAAGTAGATTCCAATAATTTCTGAGCACGCTCTATAGCTTTATAGGTCTGTTCATACTTTGGTGTCTTAATTGATTGAATAAATGAATCAATAACTTCTTTATTTGGAATATAAACTTGTTCACTTTGCCTATCATATCCTAAATATCCTAAATGAATAAGCATTGTCAAAACATCATCTTTGCTTTTAAATGTTGACATATCATTTTGGAATCCTGCTGTATCAACTTTTACTTTTTCTCCTGCTAATAATTGAATAACTGCCTCTTTTAAACCATCAAAATCCATAGAAATATGATTAGCTAAGTTTTCAAAAGTTCCTGTCTTTGACCAGTAACAGTTGCATTCTTTTGAAGAAATAGCTTTAATAATTGAACGTGGACTATATATTGAAGTATGATCAGTAATATGATAGCCATCATACCAAACCTTCATTTGATCAAAATCCATATTATTTTTCAAACATAAATCTTTAACTTCATCTTCAGTAAATCCCATAAAGTTTTCGTATTGTTGTGGTTCAATCATGTTGATTTCATCAAACATGTTAATAGCACTTTCATCACCGTATTTCTTGATAGGAAGAATTCCCGTCATATATGCTAAAGAAACATATTCTTTTTCTTTAAGAAGTCTATTCATGAATTTTAAGAATTCCTTTTTATCTTCTGATGTAGCATTTTTATTTCTTAATACTGAGTCCCACTCATCGATGATAAAAATAAAATGTTCTTCTAATTCTACATATATATCATCTAATGAATCCGGGAGATCAGTATTATCCAAATAATCTACATTTTTAAATACTCTAAAAAGATCTCTTAAAACAGATTTTGATAAAAATTGTAACATCTCTTTAACATTACTATATTTATCATAAAAAGACTGCATATCAATAAAAATGACATTATGTTTATTGAGATGTTCATGGTACATATCAGTTTGTGAGATTTTTAAGTCATTAAACAATGAAGTAGAGTCACAATCTTTTGAATAATAAGCAATCAGCATTTTTGCATCAGTACTTTTACCAAATCTTCTTGGTCGAGATACACAAACGAAACGATCTTTGGTATCAATAATCTCATTTGTTTTTTGTATAAGTAATGATTTATCCACATAAATTGGTGCGTTTCTACTTAATACAAATCCTCTGTTACTTGGATTTAAATGTTTTCCCATGTATTATCATCTCCTTCAAAACTTATTATATCATAAAACATTTATTTCTTATAGTGACTTTAATTTGTTTTTCCATTTTAGCTATAAATAATTTCTTTTATGATTATTTCTTCTGCTTGATTTTCAATGTTATTCATGTACTTAACCCATTCCATTTGATGTGTTTCTTTATTGGGTAATTGAGTATTTTGAATCAATTGATTCATTAATTGTTTTTTCATTAATGTTGATTGAAGCTGTATCTCCCTAAGATGGGTATTTAATTGGTTTTTCATTCTTAGTGTTAATAACAATGCAGGATTGTTATTTCTTAGATAGTTCATTCTCATCATAGAATACTTACCTTGAAATGATTCCTCATTCATTTTAAGATTGGGTATAAGATAATCTCCAACCTGGGTGTATTTGATCATGATTGTTGCCTCCTTTATATTTCCATTTTGAATTATTTTAATTCAATTATCAAATGTGTTATTGCCTATTTTACAGATTCTGATCAATGATATAAGACTAACTAATTGGTTTCTATTTTATGAATAATTACTATCATTTCATCATAAATACTTTTAAATCACTTCATTTCTTTGTCCTAGAAATAATAAAGACATCTTTCATAGTTGAAAGATGCCTTTTTTACTTAATCGCTTAAATAAGATTCAATATTTTCTTCAATTCTTTGCACGTTTCTTTCTCTTTGTAGCTGATCTTCATCTGTATGCCAGGTTACTCCTATTGCAATACCAATAAGTAGAATCATTACTAATGATTTCTTCATGGATTTTTATATGTGTGAAACGTCACAAGTTGAAATTTTGCCATTACGTTATTTTTAAACCTAATTTTACGTATGTTTCATTAAAAATTATTTAATGATTGTTTTTATGAGTTCCATGATTATATCTTTTTCTTCAGGTTTCGATAAAGCAATTAAAATTGTTAATGTTGCCAGGGTATCATTGTTTACTCTTTCAAATCCGTTCTTGTATAATGAATGGTTTTTTTCTAAAAAATATAAAAATATAGTAGCAGCAATTCTTTTATTACCATCAATAAAACTATGGTTTTTTACAATGAAATACAAAAGTGCACTAGCTTTATCTTCTAATGATGGATATAAATCATGTCCATCAAAACTTTGATATATTGTTGATATACTACTTTTAAAAGAATCATCTCTTTCTACCGCAAATTGATCACCTCGATGCGAAAATACAGTATTATGAATTAAATTTATACATTCATCATAATGTATTATATACACATCTTTTTGTCCTTTAGGTACTTCTAATGTATGATGATCATAATCATCTAATATTTTAAATCCTCTTTGGTAAGCCTTTAAAAATTCTAACATAGATTCACTACTAGGCAATTGACCACTATATTTTTTATATTGTTCAAGTCCTTTAATAACATAATCAATATTTTGAAAATATTTATCATTTAAAACATATCCTTTCAACAAATATTCTTTCAATATATTATTAGCCCATTTTCTAAAAATAATACCTTGTTTTGATTTGACTCTATAACCA
>JAJQGQ010000223.1 GCA_021200395.1 Erysipelotrichaceae bacterium | reverse complement strand
ATATATAATACTACAGCTTCTACTAATGTTACATAAAATAGTAATAAGAATATATATCTTATATCATTTCCTATTAATGTTAAAACTATAAATACTACTAAAGAAATTAATGAAAACAAACATGAATTCTTAAAATACTTGTAAAAACGTTCTGCTGCATAATGGAATTTATCCATATTATCATCTCCTACTTACCAATACAAAAACGTTTAAATAACTCATCTAATAAATCTTCTTTAGCACGTTCCCCTAGTATATCTTTTAAATTTTCCCAACTATCATATAAATCAGTGACTATTAAATCAGATGGAATATTTTGATGCATTGCATCAACAGCTATTTCTAATGATTGTTTAGCTTTTTCTAATAGTTGTATTTGTCTAGCATTAGCTAATATATCATCAGAGGTAGATGTAATATTTCCATTATTAAACATGTCTTTTATTTCATTGATTAATGGTTCTATATCATGTTCTTTTGCACTTATAGATACACCATCAATATTATTGATACATCCTTGATCATTCTTATTTAAAACAATAATACGATTCGTATCTTTAGATAATTCCAATAATTCCTTATCTTCATCATCTAAAGGTGATGAACCATCAATCAATAATAAAACCAAATCAGCTTTATGAATCAATTCTATAGACTTATTCACACCAATGCTTTCAATCACATCATTTGTATTTCTAATACCAGCTGTATCAATCATATTAAGCACAATATTATCCAATCTTATACTACCTTCAACTATATCCCTCGTTGTTCCAGCAATGTCTGTTACAATAGCTTTATCTTCTTCTAATAAAGCATTTAATAAACTAGACTTACCTACATTAGGTTTACCAATAATAACAGTAGATATACCATCTTTTAATAAATGGACATTCTTAGAGGCTTCAATAATATGATTCATTTTATCTAATAAATTTTGACTTAATGGTAATAACTTTTCAGCTGTTAATTCTTCAACATCTTCATATTCAGGATAATCAATATTTACTTCTATCTGTGTAATAATTTGTATAAGATCTTCCTTTAAATCTTCAATAAAGTGGCTAATATTACCTTGTATACCTTTTAAAGCCAAATCTGTAGCATAATCATTCTTAGCTGTAACCAAATCACTAATAGCTTCTGCTTGTGATAAATCAATACGTCCATTCAAAAATGCACGTTTAGAAAATTCACCACGCTCAGCCATTCTAGCTCCTTTTTTCAAACACAAATTAAAAACCTTTTGAGTAATATAAACACCACCATGACAATTAATCTCAACCATCTCTTCACCAGTAAATGTCTTCTTTCCACGATAGATATTCACTAATACTTCATCTATTTTTTTATCACCATCAACAATATAACCATATGTAATCGTATGACTATCTTTATTGATTATTTTACCTGTAAAGAAGCTTTGTACAAAAGCAATACAATCTTTACCACTCACTCTAATGATTGAAATAGCTGCTTCTAATCTAGAAGTAGCAATTGCTACAATAATCTCATCATCCATGATTTCACCTCTTTTTATCAATATATTCTTAAAATATGTCTTTTATATGTCTTCTAATCCTTCAAACTGTAATTGATAATATCTCGCATATACTTGATTCAATGCTAATAATTCTTCATGCGTGCCTCTTTCTTTAATACCTTCTTCATTAATAACTATAATTTCATCAGCATTTCTAATTGTTGATAAGCGATGAGCTATGGTAATACATGTTCTATTTTTTGATAATGCTTCTAAGCTTTTTTGTACATATCTTTCACTTTCATTATCTAATGCTGATGTAGCTTCATCCAATATCAATATCTTAGGATCTTTTAAAAATATTCTCGCTATAGATATACGTTGCTTTTGACCACCACTTAATCTTGTACCTCTTTCACCAACATAAGTATCATATTGATCAGGTAAAGACATAATAAAATCATGAATCATGGCTTTTTTAGCTGCTTCAATAATTTCTTCATCTGTTGCTCCTGGTCTACCATAAGCTATATTATCCTTAATAGAGCCTGTAAATAAATACACATCTTGTTGAACAATACCAATAGATTTTCTTAATGATTTTAATGATAAATCTTTTATATTTTGACCATCTATTTCTATTGTACCCTCATCGACATCATAAAATCTAAGTAATAATGAACATATTGTTGTCTTACCACCACCAGAAGGTCCTACTAAAGCAACACTTCTGCCTTTATCAATATGAATATTCAAACCATCAAATACCTTATCATCATCATAACCAAATGTGACATGTTTATAATCAATGACACCTTCAACATTTTCTAAATCATGACAATTCTCACTATCTTGTATATCAATCGGTGTATCAATAACTTCCATAAATCTTTTAAAACCAGAATAACCTTTTTGTAACATTTCTGTAAATTCAACTAATACTTCTATTGGTGCTACAAAAATATTAATATATAAAGCATAAGTTGCTAATGAAACTGGTTCTAATGTTCCTTGGGCTATAAAATATCCACCACCAATTAATATTGTCACATACAATAAACCCTGAAAGAAGTTATTACCTGCTTGAAAGCTTCCCATGGCATGATAATTACGTCTTTTAGAAGCCATAAACTTTTCATTACTTACTTTAAACTTTTCTCTTTCAATATCTTCATTTGCAAAAGATTTAACAACTCTTATACCTGCAAGTGTATCTTGTAAAGAAGCATTAATCCCACCAATTTTACGACGATTGTCCATAAATGTTTCTTGCATTTTTTCATTTTGGGTAAAAGAGAAAACAACCATTAATAATGTTACAATCATTAATAATAAAGTTAAAGGAACATGAACATAAAATAATAATATAAAAGAACCAATAATTTTAATCACTGATATAAATATATTTTCAGGTCCATGATGGGCAAATTCACTGATATCGAATAAATCACTAATCAATTTACTCATCATTTCACCTGTATTATTTTGATCATAATATTTAAAAGATAATGCTTCATATTTATCAAATAAATCTTTACGCATATCTCTTTCCATTTGAGCTCCCATAATATGACCTTGAGCAGAAACATAATATTTACATAATGCTCTTATAATATAAGCTAATAATAAAACAATAGCTAATAATAGTAAATGATTCATTATATCTTGAGAACTACTTAAATATAATGTTTTATTTAAATAATTAAGGACTTGTGGAAAAGCCAAATCGATAATACTAATGATTGTTGCACAAAATAAATCAAAGAAGAATACTTTCTTATAAGGTTTATAATAACTTATAAAAGATTTTACAATATGTTTCATATTTTCCCTCCTATAAGAAAAGTCCTATTTATAGGACTTTACTTTACATATGATATTGTAATATAACGATTTCTACCTTCGCCTTTACTTTCAGTTTTTAAATGATCCATAGTTGCAATCACTTGATGAATCACTTTTCTCTCATCTGCTGGTAAAGGATCTAATTTCATATCAACTTTTGTACGTTGAACTTGTTTACCAAATCTCTTTGCCATACCTGCAACTTTTTTATAACGATTTTCTTTATAAC
>JAJQGQ010000169.1 GCA_021200395.1 Erysipelotrichaceae bacterium | reverse complement strand
GATTTTAGGGTCATCTTTTCCTTCCAGTCTTATGAGAAGTTTTTAGTTATGATAATAAAAAGGATTAATTCATTTAAAATCAATACTTTTTTTATTTTACTTCTCATAATATTTATCTAAATATTATTTTTTAACCATATCTCAAGTTTATCTTTATCTTCAACACTATAATTATCGTTAATTTCCATCTGTATGGCTGCCTTTTCTATGTGTTTTCTTTTGATTTCTGGATTTGCTTTGGAATAAATCTCTGTAGTGGTTACAGATGAATGACCAAGAAGGTCTCTTATATAGATTAGATTTACACCATTTTCTAATAAATGCATTGCTCTGCTATGACGGATACAATGAGGTGAAATTTTATCTGGAAATATTGATGGATTTATATTTTTGGCTGTTTTAAAGTACTTTTGCAGTATATAATTAATGCCTTCTCTTGTTAATTTTTCTTTCCTTGCATTAAAGAATAGATAATCTTCTTTTTGTACGTCATATTTCTGTATATACTCTTTGATAATAGCTGCAACCGAATAATCAATAGGAACCCTTCTCATTTTTCTTCCTTTACCAAACAAAACAACGGTACATGGCTTTTCTAGATTCAAATCACATAATTTGATATTGCATAATTCAGAGACTCTGGCACCACTTTCATATAATAAAGTAATAATGCACAATCCTCTTAAATCAGTTTTACATTTTTTATCAAAAACATGCAACAATTCCTTATATCCTTCAATGGTTAAATAATTCATAGGTATTTTGTTTTCTGTTTGTTTTGGTATTTCCAGTATTGAAGAACATATTTTTATATATCTTGGCTCACGATAACTCACATACCTAAAAAAGGATTTGATTGCTGCAAGTCGGTTATTTCTCGTTGATGCAGAAATCTTCTTTGTTTCCTCAAGCCATTGCAGAAATTCATTTACTACATCGAAACTAAAATCATCTATTTTTAGTTTGTTGGATTTGATATGTTTTTTTTCGTTCATAAAACTTAATAGCTGTACAAATGTATCTCGATAAGTCTTCAATGTATTTTGACTTACATTTTTCTGGCTTACCATATATTTCACAAAATAATCACTTAATAGCACCTGAAAATTAATCATCTTCAAAATCCAATCCTTTCTCGTAAATAAAATGTCCAGCATCTACTACTTCGTCATATCTTTGAAGTGTAAGTCTTAAATAAATTTCAGTATTTACTATACTTGTATGACCCATATAAAAGCTAAGATAAGGCAATGCACAATAAGGATCTTTGCCGCTTTTTATCATTTGATCAAGTGCATTACAGGCAAATGTATGTCTTAATGAGTGAATACAGGCACCTCTTCCACAGAGATTATAATCAGAAAATGAAGATATACCAGCATCAAATAGTATTTTGTTTCTGAATACTGTTCCTATTCCTGAATTGCTTCTTTTTCCACCTTTTGGAGACTCAAAAAAATAAGTGTCGGTTTCTTTATAAAATACCTTTTGATATTTCTTTAACCACTTCGAAAGAGAAAGCCTAAAAGGTATTATTCTAGAAACATCACGTTTTCCACCATAAACAGTTAAAACATTATTGTTCAAATCAATATCCTCAACCTTAAGATTTAACGCTTCTCCAAGACGCAAACCAGTGCAATACAGAAGTCTAATAAGTGTTTGGTAAAATAAAACACTTTTTGCAGAATTTTTAAACTCCATATGATCAACTGCATACATTATTCTTTTAATTTCATTATCTGAGAAAACATAAGGAATATAATCACGATATGCTTTTACTATGCAGCTATATTGAATATAAATATTTTCATATCCCTGATTTTTTAAAAATTTTGAAAACTGACGTAATTGACATTCGTAGAGATGTGCAGTCGACTTTTTGTTTTTTTTGGCAAGTTCTATATACTTTAGTGTCATTTCTTCTGTAATCATTATTTCGTTTAAATTAAAACTGTCAAGAAATTCATTCAATCGTAATAAATCGTATATTTCCTTATTATCAAAATTTTTATAGAATCCCTGTGATTTCTTAAATTTTACATAGTTTTCCAGTTCATCCTTAAAAATACCATGAAATTCTTTCTTAAGCATAAGGCACCTCCAGTGATACTTGCCTTAGCCCTTCTATATCAATAGAAATATATCGTTCAGTTGTCTCAACTGATTTATGACCAAGGATACCAGTGATCACAGGCATGGGTGTATTTTCTTTTATTAGATTGGTTGCCAGGCTATGTCTAAGCGAGTGACAGCCAGCTTTACGATTAATTATATTTATCTCAGCTTTTATAAAATTTTTACGACATATTCCAGTTAGAACAGAGGCCGATTTAAAAGGTTGTAAAGTAGTACTATTAATAAATATGAATTTATTGTCTGAGGACTTCCTATGATTTTTAATATAGTCAATAAGAAGATATCTTGCTTGATTAGTAAATGGAACAATCACAGGTTGATTGGTTTTTATCTGTCTTTTAGAAATCACTTGTTTATCCCAGTTGATTTCATCAAATCTAAGCCAGACAACATCGCTAGCTCTCAATCCAGTTTGAGCAAGTAAAACTATCATACATTTGTCTCTTATACCACATTTAAAATCAGTATTAATATTATCAATCAATATTTTGATTTCATCAGGACTATAATAAGACATAATCCTATTTCTTTTATTGGTGAATATTATTGGAAAAAGTGAATCACCATCAAAATTGCTTAAATGCTTTAAGGACATTATATTAAAAAATTCTCTTAAAACAAATTTAAGCTTACTTACTGTCTGGCTTGCATAATCTATCGAATTTATGAAATCATAAATATCATTTTTTTCTATTTCGCAGAGATTATTAAAATTATTTTCCTCAAGATAATTAAACAATTTTTTAATGATACTATTTTCGCAGTAATAGTAGAATCTCTAATGTTGTCATTTTGATGTTCAACAAAAATTTTTATGTATTTGTTTCTATCTATCATTATATAAACCTACCTTTCTATAAATATAGGTACAGTATAGTTAGATTGTTTGGTTATGATAAGAGATATTGGAATAAACAATGGTAATAAAGTACAATAATTAAAAAATAATCATAACTAAAAACTTCTCATAAGACTGGTTATGTAAATATTGTCATAACCAGTCAACCTGTGCCTGCAATCCTGGTGTTGATTCTACACGAATAGTTGCCTTTTTAAGCAAAGTACCTTTAAGTTCTCTAACGTATTTAGTAACAAGTGACAATGATCCCTGGTAACCCTTGGATTTAATAAAACCGTAAATTGAAACTGCAGAACAATTATAGTTCTTAAGCTTATTTTCTATCACATCATAGTATGGTTCAAGCTTTGATTCCTTTTTAACAGTTCTTGGTTTTCGTTTGGTATTACCAGAAAGAATCTTTTTAGCGGTAGCCCATGAAATATTATTTTCACGAGCATAAGCAGAAACATTAACTTTTATTTCTCTCACCTCCACTCCATTATAATTTTTTAAAATTGTCTCGTTCATATAATTACCTCCAATCATTTTGGATTAAGGATGAACAAGTAATCCTTATCC
>JAJQGQ010000189.1 GCA_021200395.1 Erysipelotrichaceae bacterium | reverse complement strand
GATTTAAACCATCTTTCTTCTAATGATATACATATTATTAGTGTATCATGATTTATTTTTGATAATATTTCTTTTTGATACCCTAATTCATAAATTGTATAAACATTTTTACCTTTATTAATTAATGCCATTTGTAACAAATGTGTCATAGCCATGCTTAATTCAGACCCTAAAAAGATAATATTTTGATATTGATTGATAGTTTGTATGACCCTTTGAAGATGATCTAAGTCTATATCATTCATATTTTCCATTGCTTGAATGATTTCATCATGCACTTCATCTCTTATTTCTTCTACTTTTTTCTGTTTTTCTTTAGATATTACTTCATGGTCATTATTAACAGCATACATTGCCACATGCATGGATTCTTTGAATTCATTATAATTTTTATATCCCATCTTTTTGATAAAACGACTTAATGCTGATTGTGATATATAACATTTTTGACTTAATTGATCTAAAGAAAGATTGTCTAGATCATATCTGTTTTCAATAAATGCTTTTGCTATGATTGTATCATTTGTTTCTTTTCTTGATTTATTAACTAAAACCAATAAATCATATAAAACTCTAAAATTATCCATATCTCTCATCCTTTTCCTATTATACCATATAAAAAATGCCCTAAAAAGGCCATTTTAAATACTATTAATAAGTTCTTCTACAAATTGTTTAGAAACGACATCATAATCATTTTCATGAGGAGAAATAGCATATGTATAGCTTACATGATTCATTGTAGTTGTTGGATCATTGATCCAGTCTTTACAAGAACTATGTACTTGGTAAATTTCTGTTTCATCCATGATTTTTTAGCATTAGAGCTATTTATTCCACTACCCACAAGTATTTCAATTTGCTTTCCATATTTAGCTTGTAGATCTTTAATAAGATTGATGCCATCCATTGCTTTATTTTCTAAACCACTTGTTATTACTCGATTAACACCTAGATCAATCAATGTTTCAATACTTTCATAAGGGTTGCTCACACAATCAAAAGCGCGATGGAATACAGCTGTTCCATGATATTGTTTTATGATATCTATCATTTGTTTCGTTTTATCTTTGTCTATATTTCCTTGTTTATCTAAAAATCCAAAAGCTAAGCCATCACTACCATTTTCCATTAATAACTTTGCATCATATTTCATGACTTCAAATTCACTTTCACTATAACAAAATCCCGCCCCACGAGGTCTAACCATACAGATAACTTCTAAATCAGTATTTTGTTTTGTAAGAATTAAAGATCCTAAAGATGGTGTTAAACCACCTAAATGTAATGCACTATTAAGTTCAATACGTTTTGCTCCTCCATGATATGCATTGAGTGCATCTTCATAACTACCACAACATATTTCTACCATTCTTTCCATATATTCTCCTTTAAAAAAAGCATCCTATAAAAGGATGTTTAACTATTCTTACGTACGAATTCTTTACGTCTTTCTGTGTCTGTTAACAAACGTTTTCTTAAACGAATACTCTTTGGTGTGACTTCTACTAATTCATCTTCATTAATATAATCTAAGCAAGCTTCTAGATTAAAGACACGTGGTTTCTTTAAGACAACCGTAGAGTCTTTTGTAGATGATCTGGTATTGGTTAATTGTTTACCTTTGGTAACATTAACAACCAAGTCTTTATCACGATTGTGTTCACCAACGATCATACCTTCATAAACATCTGTACCAGGTCCTACAAACATGACACCTCTATCTTCGACACCACCTAAGGCATAAGCTGTTGTTTGTCCTGTGTCAATAGAAACCAATACACCAAGTTGTCTTTCACCAACAGTAGCCCCTTCCATAGGACGATAATCAAGGAATGAGTGGTTGATAATACCATAACCTTTTGTCATTGTTAAAAAGTTTGTCATAAAACCAATCAAACCACGTGAAGGTATAATATATTCAACTTTCGTCATACCATTTTCAGAATCCATGTTTTGAAGTTCGCCATGTCTAAATCCTAATGATTCAATAACACTACCAATACATTCATCAGGTGCTTCAATATAAACTTCTTCATAAGGTTCACATTTCTTACCATCAATATTCTTAATAATAACTTCTGGTTTAGAAACTTGTAACTCAAAACCTTCTCTACGCATATTTTCAATTAAAATAGATAAATGTAATTCTCCTCTACCAGAAACAATCCATTCCTCACTATTAGGAATACGTTCAACCTTCAAAGAAACATCTCTATTCGTTTCACGATTTAACCTATCTTCAATCTTACTAGCAGTTACAAACTTACCTTCTTTACCTGCAAATGGTGAAGTATTGCTACCAAAAACCATTTGAATAGTAGGCTCATCCACTCTAAGTAAAGGTAAAGGATCTTCTTTACCAGGATTACAAACTGTTTCCCCTACACCAATATCAGATAAACCAGCAATAGCTACAATATCACCTGCTGATGCTTCTTCAATTTCAATCCTATGTAAACCAATAAATCCAAACAACTTCTGAATCCTAAATTGTGTCTTTGTGCCATCAGCTCTTACACATACAACAGATTCATTAACTTTCATCTTACCTCTTTGAATACGACCAATACCAATACGTCCAACATAATCATTGTAATCTAATAAAGCTGGTTGGAATTGTAATGATCCTTCTTCATCAACTGCAGGTGCTGGTATTTCATCAATAATCATATCAAACAAGCAATCCATATTTGGAACTTGTGTAGATACATCAGGATCTAAGCTAGATGTTCCCATCAAAGCTGAAACAAATACTGTTTTAAAATCAATTTGACTATCATCAGCTCCTAATTCCAAGAACAACTCTAACACTTCATCCATAACTTCTTCAATTCTTACAACAGGTCTATCCACTTTATTAATAACCACAATTGGTTTAACTCTTGCTTCTAAAGCTTTCTTCAACACAAAACGTGTTTGTGGCATAGTCCCCTCATAAGCATCAACCACTAATAAAACACCATCAACCATATTCATAATACGTTCCACTTCACCACCAAAATCGGCATGTCCTGGTGTATCCATAATATTTATACGATAATCTTTATAATTAATAGCTGTATTCTTAGCTAAAATGGTAATTCCTCTTTCTCTTTCAAGAGCATTTGAATCCATAGCTCTTTCCGCTATTTGTTCATTGTCCTTCAATGTTCCAGATAACTTCAACAATTGATCAACCAAAGTTGTTTTACCATGGTCAACATGGGCAATAATAGCAATATTTCTAATGTTATTCATTATTCCACTCCTTTGCTGCCACTTGATTATATCATAAATATGTTAAAAGACAATACAAAAAATATGAGATAATAACATCATTGTTAATATAAAAAACAGTATTATATAATTGACAACATATGTTTTATAATATAATATATTTATAAGGAGGAACATATTATGCAAAACAATAAATTAAAATATCTATACTATTCTATTGTTCCTTTCATAACAATCATTATTGGACAATTGTTAGATTAGATTTCTCAAAACTTTATTCAAAATACACTTATGAATTATTTAGTTATTATTTATATTATTGTATATATTATTTTCGGCTTGCTATTATCTTTTATA
>JAJQGQ010000154.1 GCA_021200395.1 Erysipelotrichaceae bacterium | reverse complement strand
CATCTAATTTGATAATTAAAATCTTTGCAACCCCAAATTATTTTGAATTACCGAATTATCGTACTCTGCTTTTTCATGACTGATATCTGCTGACATATCTTATTAAGCTGCTGACCTTAATAATTGTCATGAATAAATGAACTTTTAGTTTTTGCTGAAATGTATATCGTGAATATTATATGATATACTTGTTGTCCCCTTGGACAATTATCATTATATTCAATTTTTTATTGAAATCTAGAAAAATTTAATATTTTATTTGTTTTTTTCACTTTTTTTGGCGATTTTTTTAAATGAAAACTCTTTCAAAGTGAAAAACTAGGAAAAGTTTTTAAAAGTATGGTATTTTTAAAAATAAATTTCTCTAATACCATGTTCATCTTCACTTGATATATAATCCTTAAACTCAAGATCATCTAAAATATATTGAGCTTCTTCTTTACTTATGTGCATATAAGATACCAACAAATCTATACTTGCAAAACCATTATCTTTAAGTAACTGTTTAATATCTGGATCAATATCTATATCATCATCTTTTTCCTCTTCATCATTTTCATGATAATGATGAAATATACTATGACGATTGGCACGTTTACGTAGCTTCTCTAAATAATTTCCATCCCAAAGTATAACATTATTGGTTTGCGCAAGTTCTCTAGCAGCTTGAGTAAATTGATTATTTGTCACCACAATTGGATAATCACAATCATAATAAATATAGCCTGCATAAGCTTGTTGAATAGCTGCAATTCCCACAGGTTTATGATACATCTTGCATTGTATAGCATAGCTATATCCTTGATAATTAGCTAATATATCAATACCATAATCACCTGTATGCTTTGTTAGTTCAATATTTGTATATCTATTGTATTTTAATATTTCAGCTACATATTGTTCAAATTCCTCACCAGTCATATCATCATCTAATTCACTTATCCAGCCAAAAATAAAGCCAAATAATTTCTTTAAGATAAAACCAATAATCTTAAAAGGAATTAAAATTATTTTCAATATGATTTTCATAACATCACCGTGATTATTATAACCGATGCATTTTGTCAAAACAATGATTATCTGATATAATAGCCTCGAGGTGAAAACAATGGAAAGAATTACAAGTTTTAGTGTTGATCATACAAAATTAAAGAAAGGCATTTATATTTCTAGAATTGATGGAGATATTACAACATATGATATTAGAATGACACAGCCTAATGTTGATACACCACTAGATCCTGCAGCTGCTCATACGATTGAACATATAGGGGCAACCCTACTTCGTAATGGTCCATATAAAGATCATATCATTTATTTTGGTCCTATGGGATGTATGACAGGGTTTTATTTATTAACAAGAGATTTAGATTTTGATACAATTAAGGTAATAGTTAAAGATATGTATGAACAAATCGCTACATGGAATGATGAAATTCCAGGGGCGAAGATAGAAGAATGTGGTAATTATACTTATATGAATTTAGATAAAGCCAAAAAAGCTGCTCAGTTTTATTTAGAAGCTTCTTGGGAATATGAATATCATTTATTATAAAAGTCAGATGCAAAACGCATCTGACTTTTTTAGATATCCAATTTAAATTCATCAAACCAATCGGCATTGTATGCTTCAATACCACCTTGATCAGATAATTGTGCTAAAGAACTATCAAAAGGAATCTTAGCAAGTACTGGTAATTGATACTTTTCAGCTACTTCATCCACATGACTCTTACCAAAGACAAAAATCTTCTTACCACAATCTGGGCAAATGACATAACTCATATTTTCTACTAAACCTAAAATAGGAATATCCATTTGATTAGCCATATTAATAGCTTTAGAAACAATCAAACCTACTAACTCCTGTGGACTAGCCACAATCACAATACCATCTAATGGTATTGATTGGAAAATTGTCAAAGGTACGTCACCAGTTCCTGGAGGCATATCAACAAATAAATAATCCAATTCTCCCCAATGAACATCACGATAGAATTGTTTAATAATATCTGCTAAAATTGGGCCTCTCCAAATAACAGGATCTTCAGGATTTTCTAACAATAAATGCATAGACATAACCTTAATACCATTTTCTGATTCAGGTGGGAATATTTCCTCATTACTTGAATAAACTTGTTCATGCCCAAGTCCAAAAGTCGTCGCAATAGAAGCACCAGTAATATCACCATCTAAAATTCCGACTTTATATCCTTCTCTTTGTTTTTGTACAGCTAGTAAAGATGTTAAAGAAGATTTTCCTACTCCTCCTTTACCACTTACTACGCCAATAACCTTGTTTATTTTTGAATTTTTATTTAATTCAGCTTCAAATTGTTTTAACATACACTCATTTCTCCTTCTAAAGTATTGTACACTATTTTTCTGTTTTTTAAAACCCATATACTTTAATGTTTATTAAAAATTCGATATACTAATCTTGAGGTGAAATCATGAAGAAATTAATAGAAATAATATTAAGTTTCATATTATGTATCACATTAGTGGCTTGTTCTTATAATACTCCGAACAATGAATCAGCTTTTGCAGAATTTATCAACCAAGAATTTATTGATGAAATGGAAAGTGATTATCTAACGATGCATACCTATTTAGAAAATCCCGAAGATTATGGAGTCGATAAAACAAAAGTTGAAGTGAGTTTAGGCAGTCGTTTTGATGAAGATACTTTAGCTAATAATAAACAAATAGTACAAGAAACATATGAGAAATTTTTAGCATTTGATCGTGATGATTTAACAAATGAAGAAAAAGATATTTATGATACTTATAAGTATATGATTGAATTGGCTATTGAAATGAATGATGATAAATATGATGATGTCTTATTATAGTAATCCTGATGTCTATGATGAAACTTACAAAACAGATTTAACAAGTTATCAAGATATTAGATTTGATTGAAAAAAGTATGAATAATGATTTTCCTAGTGTTGGTACAATTGATTATGATATTGAAGCAATTAATGAAGAGATTGCATCATCTTCTGGAGTAGCAGCTTATTTTGAAATACCAGCCTTAGATGCTTCTACTAATTGTCAAATAAGAGTAAATCCTAAAGAAGAAGATATAAGTTCTATAAGTACTTTTAAGACAGTCGCTCATGAAGGTTTTCCAGGCCATATGTATCAATATGCTTATATGTATCAAAATGTTGATTCTTTATATTTAAAAACGATATCAACTAATAATGCTTTCGTGGAAGGTTATGCTGTTTATGCAGGATATTATGCTATGAATTATTTGGATATTGATAAAGATTACTTAACTATCTATAAAGAGAATGAATGTGCCACTTATAATATTATCATATTAGCTGATATTGGTATTCATTATTATGGTTGGGATGAAAAAGAATTTATTGATTATTGTGTGAATTTAGGTTTATCTTTAGATGACGAAACTGCACATAATCAATATGTACAGTTACAAGCCAATCCAGGTATTTTTGAATCATATTATGTTGGTTATGAAAAGATAGTTAGTTTACTTAAAGAAGTGCCAAGAAAGCCTGCTACTTTAGTAGCGGGATGAATTGGCATATTTTTTTAAATCAAACACGAAATTCC
>JAJQGQ010000017.1 GCA_021200395.1 Erysipelotrichaceae bacterium | reverse complement strand
AATATATCATTTGTATAAAGAAATTGGAAAAAATATTTTATATAAATTATTTTGGCTAATTTTGTTTGTACACATAAAAAAATTATTGATGAAATCAAATATATTTTGTTTCGTAGAAAAAATAAAAATGACAATTCGAAATATTATCAAACTTGATTTTTATTTTAAGTAAAGGTTATAATTATTTCATGTGATTATAAGGTACAAAGGAGAAGATTGAATTATGTATTTTAGTGATAAATTATCGTCATTTATGAAACAAAGAAATGTACGTATTGTCGATTTAGCAAAATTGGTTGATATAAAACGTCCAAATGTTTATAAAATAGTTAAAGGGACAAGGACTTTGGCAGATAAAAGTTATGTAAAGCAGTTTGCTGATGCCCTGCAACTTACAAAAGAAGAAACCAATGAATTATATATAGCATATGATATTGATAGGGTAGGTAGCTATGTATACTTTCGCAGAAGAAGAGTTGAAGACATTTTGAAATTATCTATTTATTGGGATGTCAACAACACTTTTTTTATAGAAAAGGAAGCATTATCATTTGATATACATAATTATCAATATTATCATGGTGAACATACTATCAATTCTATACTAAGTCAAATACTTGCTATTGAAGCCAAAAATCATGATCCACAAATAAAAATATACTGTCAACCCAACAACAAATATATGATGAATACAATTCAATTCCTAGGTAATCTTAATCCTAACCTCAATATTACTCATATATTTGGTTTAGATAATTCTATATCAACTATAGAAAACGAATACTACAATTTAGATTACTTACTCAATTTATGTCCTATTATTGTTAGTTCCTTAAACTATACACCTTATTACTATCGTACATCTATACCATTTACCAATCACAATTCATTCTTTTCTAACATTATCATAACAACTGAATATGTATTACTACTTACAAACGATTATCAAGATGCTATGCTATATAATGATTGCTATGCTATATAATGATAAAGAAGTCATTCATATCTACGAACAACTATTTTCACAATATTTAAAAGAATCACAACTACTTATCCAACCAATGGATTTTATTAGCTATAGCTCTGATCTATATAATAAACAAGAACTCATCTATACAACACCTTGTCCTACTTATGTATTTACATTAGATGAAATGAAATGGGTGGAAAGAAATATACATGATGATTTTTATCAAAAAGAAGAATTTGTGAAATACTATGCTTCTATCATTCAAATGCAAAAACAATATCTTAAAAACAATCAAGGAAATACATGTTACTACTTCACTTTACAAGGCTTAGAATACTTCTGTAATACAGGATATTTCCATGATTTACCACAATCATTGGTAGATCCCTTAACTACAGAAGAGACATTAACGATAACTAAAAGGTGGCGAGACTTTGTCGAAGATTATCCTTATGTAGTGATGTTAGATATGCCAAATTTTCCACCTAATAGTACATTAACTATTACTTTTGATAATGGTCAATTACTATTTACATGTATTAATGCTAAAGGTATACCAGTAAGTGTAAAACTTAACGAATCAAGTATTTATACAGCTTTTGATGATTATTTTCATGATATGATTGATAATCATACTATTTCTAAAGAAGAATCAGTTAAAATTATTGATGAACATATTAAAAAGCTAGAAGAAAAACTTGTCTAATTCTGTGATACAAAATCTATACAGTCATATTTATGATAAAATATTGTAGATTTGGGGCAGAGAAGAGCAAGAAATATGGGTAAGGGTATTTACCCATTTTTTTATTGAAAATTTGTCTAATTGTTTGATACAAAATATTAATGATAATAAATATGTTAAAATAGCATAGTAATGGTATTCTATTACTTGTTCAAAACAAATTTTATGGAATTTAGAAAACATTATAATAGTGGGAAGGATTTAAATGAAGCGTCAATATTAAAACAGTGTTTTTCTAAATTCCAATTTGTTTTAGATTATTTAGAGAGTAGAAGAAAATGAAGAAATTATTAAAAATTGTATTAAGTGTCTTTTTAGCAATGGCTTTAGCCATTCAATTACCAGTTAATTTGGTTTCAGTTGTAAATGCGGAAGATACTGAAGATACTGCTACTGTTGAATTAGATGCTAGAAGTACTACAGTTTATTTGCCTAATGGATTAAGTTATTTTATATTAACTACCAATATTGATGAAGAATATACTGTTGAATATTCTTTGAGTGAGGAAGGAATTATAGAATTAGAAGAAATTGATGATGGTATGTATTTTAATGCATTGAGTGAAGGAACAGTAACTGTTACCGCAATTGTGACTACTGAGAGTGGTGAAGTTTATACTGATACAATAGATATTACAGTTGAAAATTATCTTGATGTGATAGCAGATACATCTATGGAAGATCCAGAACATAGTGACTTTTATTTTGTGTATACTGTTCTTAGCGAAGAAGATAAAACGGTAGAAATAACAGATTACTATTTTGACGATTATAATGACAGTGCTCCATTTTCAATTAACATTCCTAGTACTATAAATGGATATTCGGTCGTAAGTATTGGTGCAGGTGCCTTTTATGGTTGCGGAGATACTAGGAAAGCGACTATTCCTTCTACTGTTACAAATATTGATACAGAAGCATTTAGTAGATATTTCCCTATTGGTACTTTATATGTCTATGCAGATTCAGCTGCTTTACAATATGCTATTGATAATAATTTTAATTATGCGATTATCGATGAAACAGTTGATTCTGTAAGTTATGATGGAGATTATGTTTATGAACTAATGTATGACACAGTTTTAGCCTCATCATATGATATTTTTGATTTTGATTATGGATTAACTTCAATAAGTGATAGTGATATTGCTAAAATAAAGTCTACTCTTGCTTCTAATCAAGAAATATTAAAGTCTTTCGGTTTTGAATTAACTGTTGATTGGTATGGTTACGTAGGTGATGACTATGTAAACGATATAGCTAGTCTTACAGAATTAGTGGATGAAATTACATTTACTATTGCAATGGATACTTCTGAATATGAAGATAATAGTTTAACGATTTTATTATTAAATACTGATGGTACAGTTACAAAAATTGAACCTACTATTACAGAAAATGGTTTAACATTCTCAACTAGTAAAATTGGATCATTTGCATTAGTGTATACTGATTCATCAAAATCATCTGCAGCAGTAACTTCTGATCCAACTGAAAATACTACTACAAATACAAGTGCTGCAAGCAGTACAAATACAAGTACAACAAGCTCAGATTCATCAACAGTTTCAAATGTTCAAACAGGTGATGAATCACAATTAATAGCTTATGCATTACTTGGTGGTCTTGCTTTAGTAGGTGTATATTTTACAAGAAAGAAAAGATATAACTAGATTATATTTTTGAAGCAGCAATACGCTGCTTTTTTATCTAAGTATTTATTAAAAAACTGTCCAATTTATTGATACAAAATTATTGAAATGTGAACTATGGTACAATATTTGAGTAACAGTATATCTATTATGACTTTTAAACAAAATTAATTTTGAGAGGAGAAGAAAATGAAGAAATTATTAAAAATTGTATTAAGTGTCTTTTTAGCAATGGC
>JAJQGQ010000013.1 GCA_021200395.1 Erysipelotrichaceae bacterium | reverse complement strand
GGGGAGGAGAGGCTTCAATTTGATTTTCAATATTATTATGGATACTTTTTAAAATTTTATGAAAATATTTTTTTATTGTTGATACATTTTTTATGTTTTATGTTAGAATAGTAAACGAGGTGAATATAATGTATTATTTTATTGGAATAAAAGGTTCAGGTATGGCTTCTTTAGCAACTATTCTTTATGATTTAGGATATGAAGTTGCAGGAAGTGATATTGATAAATATATATTTATAGAAGATGAATTAAGGAAGAGAGATATTCCTATCTACTCTTTTAATAAAGACAATATAAAAGATGGTTATGATGTTATTATTGGTAATGCTTTTGATGATAGTAATGAAGAAGTTGTTGCTGCAAAAAGTAATCCAAATGTCAAAACACATACGTATTATGACTTTTTAGGAAATATGATGGAAGATTATATTTCTATTGGTATTGCTGGTACACATGGTAAAACCACTACAACTGGTATGGCTTATCATTTGTTTGAAGAATATGATAAGACTTCTGTATTGATTGGTGATGGGACTGGACATGCTGTCAAAGATAGTAAATATTTTATTGCCGAGACATGTGAATATCAGGATCATTTCTTGCATTATTATCCAAAATATGCGGTTATTAATAATATTGAATTATATCATGTTGATTATTTTAAATCAATGGATCAATATGTTGCATCATTTGAAAAATTTGCTAATCAAGTTAAAGATACAGTTATTATTTGGGGTGATGATCCTTATTTACCAAAACTTCATTATACAAAACGTGTATTAAAATTTGGTATTAAAGAAAATAATGATATTATTGCTAAAAATATTATTAATAATGATCATGGTTTATCATTTGATGTATATATTCATGGTGATTTATTTGGACATTTTGCATTACCTTTCTATGGAATGCATATGTTATATGATTCTTTAGCTGTTATTACCTTAGGATATTTAGAAAACATGGAAGCTGATTATATCCAAAAACGTTTATCCACTTTCGAAGGTGTAAAACGTCGTTATACAGTTAAAGAAGATGGTAATAATATTTATGTAGATGATTATGCACATCATCCTACAGCTATTCGTTATGTCATTGAAGCCACAAGATCACGTTATCCAGGAAGAGAAATTGTTGCTATTTTTCAACCAGATAGATTTTCTCGAGGGTTACGTTTTGCGAAAGAATTTGCCCAGGCAATGGAATTGGCAGATTATCCTTTCTTAGTGCATTTTCCAGAAAATGCAAAAAAAGAGCCAGGCATTGATATTGATATCTATGAAATAGCTCAATATATACCAAGAGCAAAAGTTATTCATGAAGATGAAGAAGCTGTTCAGTTATTAGCTCAATATGATCATGTTGTTTATATCTTTATGAGTAGTAAAGATATATATAAGTTAGAAGATATGGTTATTGCTTATAAGCAATCTCATTAACTTTTCATTTATGTGATTGTATGGTATAATAATTTTAATACAGAAAGGAGAAATCATGGAAGCACAGGTTGTATGTTATTGTATTTTGTTATTATCTGGTGCGTTTGCTCTTTTAAGTTTGGGACTTTTACTTATAAGATTAGCAGGTGCAGTTAAGGAAGTAACTGTTATTGTAACAATGTTAGAAACAACAGTTGATAAGGTGAATGTCATATTAGATGATGTTCAAAAGAAATTGGAGATGTTAAATGCCCCATTTGAGGTAGTTGATAGAATATTCTCAGGTGGTTGGGGACCTCATCTAGGTTTCCTTGGTAAAAAGAAACGCAAGAAAAAATAGGAAAGGAATGGTGGGTTGCATGAAGGTAGGAAAATTTTTAGTTGGATTGAGTATTGGTGTTGCCTGTGGTTTATTGTTTGCTCCAAAAAGTGGAAATGAATTAAGAAAAGATATTAAAGACCGTTCTAAGAAAGCTTATGATGATTTAAAGAATATGTCTAAAGAAGATTTAGAAGCGAAAATTGGTGAAACAATTGAAACGGTCAAAAAATCTGTTGATGAATTTGATGCTGACGAATTTAAAGACAGTACAAAACAAAGATTAAATGATTTACAAACAAAACTAGAAGAATTAGCTGCTGTAGTTAGAGAAACAGATGAATATCAACAAGTCAAAGAAAGCGTTGTTGATATTACAGATAAAGTCAATACAAAGATGGCTGAAGTCAAAGAAAAAGTTGATGATGCTACTTTAGATGATGAATATCTTGACGATTTGGAAGAAGAAATTAAAGACGTTGAAGATAAACTTGATGAAATGATTGATGATATTGAAGAATAACTATGAGTAAGAAAAATGTGACAATCTATGATGTAGCCGAAGAAGCTGGTGTTTCTTTAGCCACCGTCTCTCGTGTTATTAATGGCTCTAATGTTGTTAAGCCAGCAACACGTAATAAAGTTTTAGATGCTATTCAACGTTTAGATTTTAAGCCAAACCAGGTTGCACGTGGTTTGGCAACGAGTAAAACGACAACGATTGCGGTTGTCTTTCCTCAATCATTATTTGCTCATGTAAAGGATATGATTGGTGGTATTGGTGACACAAGTCGTCGTTTAGATTATAATGTAACAATTTATACAACGGATGAGATAGGAGATGGAAATCCTATTGAATCTATTATTGAGAAAATTGTATCTTCAAGAGCAGATGGTGTTATTCTTTTTAACAATAAAGAAATCAATAATGAAATAGAATTATTCCAAAAATATAATCTTCCTATTGTAGTTATAGGAAATCGTGTTTCTGGTAAGAATCTTGGTTCTATATTTGTTGATGCTAAAAAAATAGCTACTGAAATTGTTGATGCTTATTTAGATAGAGGTTTATCAGATATCTTATTTGTTTCTCCTGATCAAAACTTAGTGAGATTTGAAGATCTTATTGAAGGCATCAATGAATCATATAAGAAACATGGTTTAGTCTTTGATGAAGAAAATAAAGTCATTCATCCTTCATCTCATTATGAAAAGAGTTATCCATATTTCTTAAAATACTTCCAGTCACATAAACATGATCTTGTTTTAACAGGATATGATAAAGAAGCTGTAGCAGTAGTTAATGCTGCTATAGATAATAATATAAATGTTCCTATTGATATGGAAGTCATTGGTATGATGGATACAAGCTATGCATTAATTTGTAGACCTTCATTAACCTCTGTACATATTCCTGTATATGATATGGGTGCTTTAGCCATTCGTTTATTAACAAAAATATTAGATGATGAAGAAATTGAAACATTAGAAGTTTCAGTCCATTATGCCTTTATGGAAAGAGATACATCAACATTAAAACTCCTATCTAAATAGGAGTTTTTTTAATTGTTTGACAATAGCAAAATATTTGCTATAATATAATTATGAAGGTGATTATATGAGACCTATTTATGAAGAACAATGGGCTGCTGTTGAAGTTGAAGGTATTAATAAAGGAATTATTAGCAATATCTTAAAATTTATTAAGTATTGTTTAAAAGCTGAACCATCACAAAGTGTTATTTTAGCAGTGAATAATGGTAATGATGTTCAGTTGGATAATCTTATGATGGGTATTGTTGATGGCAGAGTAAGGTCGGAAGCTGATGTTTTGAGTTATTTTGTAGAGACATAGTT
>JAJQGQ010000063.1 GCA_021200395.1 Erysipelotrichaceae bacterium | reverse complement strand
AATAAGTATCTTATCATCATATGGTGTTCCATATTTACGAGCAAAATCTAACAATAAATCACATATCTTCCATTCTGCACTATGGTAATTCGTATGACGCAATTGTTCCATAGTTGAAAGAAATTTAACTGAAACAGACTGTAATATATCCATGGCTATTTCTGGATCACTACTAATCATATTCATCAGTGTTGGCCTATCAATTGCAATAACTTCTGTCGGTTCTATAGCTTTAAAACTCACTGGCGTTTCAAAATTCATAACAAGATTAGCTTCTAAAACAACTGAATTTCCTCTATTCAATGTATATATACGTTCCTGTCCTCCTAAAGTATATTCAAAACCAGCTATGCATCCTCTTTTAACTACATAACAATATTTTGGTATTTCACCTGCTTCTAATATGATTTGATTCTTAGGATAACTCATCATCACTCCAAGTTCTTCTAATCTTGATATCCCTCTTGGTAATTCAATCAACTGCGAAATATAATCCGGATTTTCCTGATAATAATTATTTGCCATCATTTTCGCCTTCCTGTTCATTTTATTTATGATATAATATGTTAAAAATATTTTACTACATTAAACATGAAACCACAAATATAAATGTGATATTTTTACCAAAAAGGAGAAAACATGCAAACACTCATTATTTTAGGAGCTGGTCAATTTGGCCGTTCTATTACTTATTTAATCAATAAAAATCAAATAGAAATATTAGCTTTTGGCGATAACAATCAAAAATTATGGCATACAAATTTTCAAAATATCCCTATTCTTTCAATAAAGGATGCTATTAAACTTCAAAGTGATTATTGCCTCATTAGTGTTTCTGGATTTGATCGTATTGAAAGTTTAAAGAAACAAGCTATTGATGAAGGATTTAAAGGGCAATTTATTGTTTTATCTGATCTTATTCATTATTTTGATATTCGTAGTGCTACTTTATATTATATAGCTCAAAGAATCAATGAACAAAAAATAGATGGAGAAACCGCAGAACTCGGCGTTTATAAAGGCGATATTGCCCACCAGATCAATGCTTTATTTCCTAATAAAAAGCTTTATTTATTTGATACATTTACTGGCTTTGATAAGCGTGATATTGATATTGAGAAAAAGAACCAATATTCAAGAGGTCAAATTGGTGATTTTCAAGATACATCTATTACCAATATCATGAAACGAATGCCTTATCCTGAAAATGTAATCATTAAACAAGGTTATTTTCCTGATACAACTAATGGTTTAGATGATTTAACATTTAGTTTTGTAAGTTTAGATGCTGATTTATATCAACCTATACTTGCGGGATTAAATTATTTTTATCCTAGACTAAATAGTGGAGGCATGATTTTACTTCATGATTACAATAATCTTCAATTTACTGGTGCTCATCAAGCTGTCATTGATTTTGAAAAGCAATATGGATCAATAATCATTGTACCATTGAGCGATATGCATGGTAGCTGTGTGATTGTGAAAGCATAGTACTCTTCCAAAATATTAAACACTATATCATATGAATTTTATAGTAGTTTAGATTACAAAAAAGAAATTGATGCCTATAATAAGGCATCAATTTCTTTTAATATTTCCTGATTTCTTTCATAAAACAATAAATCTTTATTATATTTAAAATAAGCATCACTACCATATATACTAATATAGCGTGCACATACACTAGAAGAAGTTAATTCCGTAACAACTAATAATATTTCTTGTCCCTCACCGAAGGCTTTTTCTAGAAATTGAAAGATATTTTCTAATTGCTTTGAGGTTTTATCAGAAAGAATTTGTAATTGTTGGATAGAATGATTGATATATTCTTTAGCTATTTCATAGTGTTTTGAGGAATCGATATCTTGAATAAGTGATAGTATTTCTTCAAGATATTGTTTTAAAAAAGCATAAGCGTCTTGATCGTTTTCTGATAGTAATTCACGCTTTGTAGAAGATAAGCTTATATTAATATCATTGATTTTCTTTTCAATGGTTTCTAAAATAGATGAGGATGATTGAATGATTTTTTTAGCTTCTACCAGTGTATGTCTTTTTTCTAAAACTTGATTCATATCCTGTTTTTCTTTATCCAATAATAAGCCAATCAAACTAATACGTTCATCAAAAGAAGCCTTTTTGGCACGTTCGATAATGTCCTCACTAACTTGCCCTGCTAAAATATCATCGACTTTATAATCACTTTGATATTTCTTCCATAATTCAAAATAAACGGAGAATTGGTGAGCAATCTTTTCATCTCTTAAATATTGTTTAATAAGTAATTCATCAATTTCAATATGATTCATTTCATACAACTTCATCATAATCGATAAATCACTCCATCCTCTTGGTGTCACAAAACTACGTCCATCAATGGTATTTTCCACTTTATAGAATTGATCATTTCTAATATCTAAATAACTTAATATACTCGGATGAATATCTTCATTAATGGCCCATGTCTTCCAAACCTGATAATCTGGTTCAATATCGATACGTTTCAATCGATCTTCGGTAACCATATCAAATTCTCTAACTGATTGATTATATTGTGGTGGATTTCCTGCCGTGACAACAATCCATCCGTCAGGAATGTGATGCTGACCAAATACTTTATATTGGAGAAATTGTAACATAGAAGGTGCTAATGTTTCTGATACACAATTGATTTCGTCTAAAAATAAGATACCCTCTCTGATACTTGTTTCTTTCATTTTTTTATAAATAGAAGCAATGATTTCACTCATTGTATATTCACTAATACGATAAGATTGACCATCAAATTCTTCATCTTGTATATAAGGCAAGCCTAAAGCAGATTGTCTAGTATGATGAGTTATTGAATAACTCACAAGACCAATATGTAATTCTTGAGCAATTTGTTCAATAATGGCCGTTTTACCAATACCTGGTGGGCCTACTAAAAATAAAGGTCTTTGTTTATGTAATGGTATAAGATATCGTCCATATTCATTTTTAGTGCGATATGCAATAATAGCATTTTTTATTTGATCTTTTGCTTCATTAATATTCATACTATCTCCTTATAAAATTTCTAAATCTTCTTTTTCTAATACAACTTGTAATGCCCACGGTGGTACTTTAGCATAATAAGCACTTTCATTATTCACAAATACAAATGCCGTTAAATACGATGGTACACGCTTAGGATAAATACCTAAACCATCTGTAAAATAAAGTAATCCTTTAAGATGATGAAAAACATTATCTTTAATTAGTTCATCCACATATTCAAATGCTACTCTAAAATCGGTACCACCAAAACCCTGTAGAGTAAGGTTTGATAAATAAACATCCAATTCTCTTTGACTAGTAATAACTTCATCATGTTTAATCTTTGAATCACATTGAATAAGATGCAAATTGAATTGTTTATCAAAAGCTTCTTGTTGTTTTAAAATATTCCATGTTTTTTGTAAAAACATTTGCACCATTTCTCCTTGAACAGAACCTGATGTATCAATCACGATCACAAAATCACGAATCTTCTTATCTTCACGATATTCCAATGGTTCTATTAAAGGTGTATCCTTATAGAGTTCTAAACCATAAGTATAATAAATATAATCAAATTCATCTAAAGATGCATGCATAACTTCTGATCGACTCGCAAATTTCTTTAAAAATTCATGATAATCTACATGTTCCTGATGTAATTGTAATAATGCCCTTGTAAAATCACTAGATTTTTCACCTTGTTGTTTGGAAAAAGTCTGCAGTGAACTATCCATATCTTCACTTATTTGTTTCCATAATGCTTTTATATTTTCAGGATTTCCTGATGCTCCTTTGTCTTCATCACTACTTTCATAGACTTGTCCCTTAGATGATTTTCTTTTAGATTGAACAATCCCTTTTTGATTTTCATGAACATACCATAATTGATGATTATCAAAGTGAAACAATTGTTTCCATTCTTCCAATAACTCAGGATGAATAGGATAATCCATTAAATAACGATATATCTTTTCTGCTGTAAAAAGATTCACTTTTAGTTTAGATAATTCTTGTTTACGCAACGAATACAATGGATCTTGAATCAAATCTAGATCAATGATCATAGCTTCGCTGGCCATATCGCAAGCCAAATCCCACATATCTTGATCAATAGAACGATCAATAAACATATGCATAAATAAGCAATGCATTAAAGGATGTAAAAAACATCTTAAAGCATAGTTTTGATCTTGTTGATAAGACTGTAAAACAAGTTTTGGTTCGTAATATAGATATTTTCCATCTGTAGCAATATCATTAAGATTATGATTTTGCAGTTTTAATTGCCACAATGCTTTATCTAAAAATCTTAAATTTAATATAATTTGGGTTTTACCCATATTAAGTATTTTTAATGCTAATTCGTTGATTCTATCGTCTACCATGATAATAAATCATCCTCTTGATCTAGTTTTGACTGATAATCTAAAAGAACTGCTATATTTTCCTGATGTTTATTGTTGATGGATGCTTCTAGTAATAGTGATACATCTTCTTTAGTTAAACGATCTAAATACGGATAAGCTTTAATTTTACCTGCTTTAATCAATTCAAAATATAAAACGTCATCCATAATATCTATCATTTCATTGAGTTCTCTTATTTGATAAGATGAATTAAGAAGTTCACCTAGTTGATAATTATGATTCTTTGGATAAATATCCATGATATTTTTACCATGAAAAGATAATTTAAGATGTTCTTTGGGATTTCCGATAATATAAAAGTTTCTTTGGATGAGTTGTTGTAATTTCGACATGGATATAGATATATTTAAATAACGATTTTTCCAATGAATAAAGTCATCAGGATAATATTTTTGATTGAGTTGTTTTAATTGAGGAAAGCAAGGATTTTTAAATAGAGGTTGATATATTCTTAATGTTTGATTATCCATGAATGCACTATGAGCTAAAGATACAAATTGTTCATTGTTGAAGTTCATAGGATTGTTGTAGGCATCTTTAAGGTGATCGTCTTCTATCATAAAATATTGATTATCACATTGCCATAATAGTGTAGACGCTATACTTTTTAATGTCAAACACCCCATTGTTTCTTTATACCATGGAATAAAACGTGTTTTTTTACCACTTAAGTAATCTTCATAGAGTTTTTGTTTATAGATATCTTCAATGATGGATAGTTGTTCAGTATTGTTTTTTTCTTCTAAAGACATCGTGATTTGAATAAATAGAGCATTTTCCTGTTTGCCTCGCATTGAAGCATATTGAGGTAATAATTGATGTGATAAAGCATAAACAGCAGCTTCTTCATTATCGTTTAACAATATCGCTTTATTAAGTGTTTCTAAAGATAGCATGTTTTTACGATGATATAACCAATTTTGTGATTCTTTGATGATATGATTTAATTGTGATAGTGATGCATATCTTAAATAAGGTATCAATAGACGGGGATGATCCGTATCAAGATTATCTAAAGCGATTTGGAGAGATTCTTTGTCTAGTAAACTAGCCACTTCATCAGCAGCAGTATCTTTTTTAAAATAGGGTGGTTGACTATCGTATAGTGACCATTGTGAGATATATTGATATAATATAAATTTTAAAGCTTCTACAGGAGCAACTTTATCTTTATCACGATATAAGACTTCTTTAAATGTTGTTATATTTTCTTGTTCCATGAGTTGACGTATTTGTGATTGAGATACAAAACGATTGATATAGCGTAATAGTTTTTTGTCACGTTCATCGAATTGTTGATGGGAAAGTCCTTCTTCTATTTCTATTTGATCGATGAGTTTCTTTTGCTTATGAGTTAATGGCATGGTACGGATATAAGAGATATATTGTTGTAATGTTATTTTATCTTTGATAAGATGTCTTTTTCGACATTGTAAGAAGATATCAATGATACTTTTGTTTTCACATAGTTCATTGAGATATTGGGGTAATATATCTAATATATATTGTTGATATTGGTTTTGTAGTTCTTTAGAATAATATTTTTCATATTCAGGATGTAATAGATAACCACATGCTAGAATACGTTTTTCGTCATTGGATTGTTTATCAAAAGAACGATATGGGGCACATATGTATTGAATGGTATTGATTGGTGGTAATATACGCATAAATGGTGATTGATAAGAAATCGTTGTTAACCAAATGATTTTAGCATGATTATGGATATGATCAAAGGCATAAGGGGCTATTTTCTTTACATGGGACCCAATGGTTATTTTAGATAAATTGAGACAGTAACTAAAGGCACCTTCCCCAATTTCTTCAACAGATTCACCAATAATAACTTCTTCAATAGATAAATTTTGGCGATAAGTATATGGTTTAATATTTTCATTGATTTCTAGTTTCATAATATTCTCCTATATCTTATTATATGACAAAGATTCTAAAAAATCACTTCCTTTAGGAAGTGATTTTTTATAAAACGGGAATTTCTTCTTGTTCAATACCACCAGCACGACATACAGCTTGATAAATAACATCCTTTGCCATGAATACTTTATATTCATTACCACTCATAGGTGTCGCCTTTTCTAATGCAATTTCACCAGCTTGAGTTGCGACATCAGTCGTGATTTCTTTACCAATCAGATATTGTTCCACTTTTTCTAAAGTATAAGGAACTGGTGCTACACCACCAAAGACAAGCTTACAATCCTTAACAACACCATCTTCAACAACAAATCTTTCAGCTAAAGATACAATCGCAAAATCAATGGCATCTCTAACACGACGTTTATCATAATGTGTACCACTTTCTTTTGGAATAATGATTTCAGTGACCAATTCTCCATCATGTAAAACATCTTGAACTGTTAAATGAGTTGTAAATAATTCCTTTGCAGAGATTGTACGTTCTGTTGTTTTAATAGATGCATTCATCATCACTAATACAGGTGTTAAATCAGATGCATTAACTGCATAACAAGCACAATGTAAACAACGTTTTGCTTCTTCAATGGCTGTTTGTGTATCTAAAGATTGACGATCTTCGTCAGCCAAAGTACGTTCTTCGACTGGTTTTTCATAAAGCTTGTTTTGTTTAGATTTTTCTACACCTTCAACATTGAAATGTGTGTATTTTTCCTGGAATTCTTTAAGGGCTGAAGTACCACCTAAATCATGATTCATGCTTCTTGCTGCATTTCTACCTGCACGAATGGCACGAATAGCTAAGTTTGGACCTGTGACAGCATCACCACCAGCATAGTAGCCATCTTCTTTTGTTTTACCAGATTCAATGTCAGCATCAATAAGACCGCGATTTGTCTTTAATTGTTGTGATAATTTATCACCCAAGAAAGAAACATCAACTTTTTGACCAGTAGCTAAAATAATGAAATCAGAATCCACAAGCATAGTATCTTCTTCATCATAAGTTGGATTGAAACGACCTTCTTTATCTCTTACTGATAAGCAACGTTTTGCTTCTAAAGCTTTCACATGACCATTTTCATCAGAAACAATACGTCCTAAGCCCCAACCATTATAAATTTCAACGCCTTCTTCTTCAGCCATTTGAATTTCTGATTCATCAGCAGGCATCTCATTTCTTTGCTCAAGACACACAAGCTTAACTTTCTTAGCACCTAAACGTTTAGATGTTAAAGCAACGTCCATGGCAACATTTCCACCACCACAAACCAATACTTCTTCACCAATGGCTTTTTGTAAGTAAGTGTTGACTTCTTCGAGGAAGTTTAAACCAAATTGTGTTAAATTTTCACCATCTAAACCTAAGATAGGCTGTGACCAAGCACCTGTACCAAAGTATACAACATCATTATTGGCACGTATATCTTCTACACTAATATCTTGACCAACCATAGTATTCATGACAAATTGAATACCCATATTATCTTTTAAAGCATTGCAGAATTCATCAACAATAGATTTAGGTAAACGATAATGAGGAATACCATATTGTAAAACACCACCTGGTTTTTCATGAGCATCATAAACTGTAACTTCATGACCTGCTTGTCTTAAATAGAAAGCAGCTGTTAAACCACCAGGACCAGCCCCAATAATGGCTGCTTTCTTACCCGTTAATTTTTCTGGAGCTTTATAGAAACGATCCTTATTTTCTAAAATATAATCTCCTAAAGTTCTTTCCACAGCAGGAATATTAACAGGATCACCATAAGTATTTTGATTACAATCATCTGTACATAAATGAGGACAAATACGACTTGTCATCATTGGCATTGGATTATATTTAAAGAATTCCTGAGCAGCAGCTTCAAAATCACCTTGACGAATATAATCCATATATTTGGCAATATTTGTACCTGCAGGACAAGCAGCTTGACAAGAAGCTGCACTCTTTGTAGACATACCACCAAATATAGAGTGATATCTATTTTCTCCTACAATCGCATAACATGTATCGCCACCTTTACGACGGCAATTCAAACGACCACCAACATCATTTGGATAACGATAATACCAGCATCGTACATCTTGACATAAGTTTCCACCTATAGTAGCAGTTGTACGAATAATAGGAGATGCTACTGAATGTGCTGCTTCAGATACAGCAGTCGCATATTTTTGAACAGTTTCATCTTCAGCAATTGTTTTTAATGTTGTTCCTGCACCAATATATAAATTATCATTATCTTCTTTAATATATTGGCTACCTTCAATATTTTTTAAGCTTACAACAGCTTTTGGATAAGTTGTTAGTAATCTATCTTTATATGTTCCCAGCAAATCAGTTCCACCAGCAATTGGATCAATTGTACCGTTACTTTCACGGATAATTTGACTGGCTTGGGCATAACTATCTGCTTTTATATGATCAAATTTTTTCATCGTCATGTCTCCTTATTTAATTTTACCCATTGCTTTAAGAATTTTTTGTGGTGTACATGGATATTCCGTCATTTCTACACCAATAGCATTACTTACAGCCATCAAGATAGAAGCAGGTGCAGGTGATGGAGATATTTCACCAAAACCAACGGCATGGAAAGATTCACTATCCCATTCACTTTCTAAGAATACAGTATCAAATTGTGGGAAGTTATTGAATGTACGCCATTTATAATCAATCATATTACCATTCATAAAACGACCTAATTTCTTATCCAAAATCATTTCTTCAAATAAACCAGTATCGCCACCTGCAGAACCAAATGAACCTTCAGCTTGCATACGTAAATTAATTGGATCAATAATTTGTCCAACATCAGAGCCTTCAATAGCTCTAATGAGTTTTGCTTCACCTGTTTCCAGATTTACACATACTTCTGATAAATATAAAGCAAAGTTTGGTTTATCAAAGTTTTGAACATAATTATATTTTCCTTGAATCGTCATTTCAGGACCTGTTACGGCAATCCATGGGATATGCATTTGTGGATCTTTTTTATTAATAACCATAAAGTCTTCTGTATCTAAATCTTCAACATTGGCATTGAATTTAACAGCAGCCATCTCTAATAATTGACGACGCGCATCTTTAGCTGCATTAACTGCTGTTGTACCCATTGTAATGGTACCACGAGAACCAATCATACCAGCATCATAACCTGTACCATGTGTATCAGCATCTACAACTTGCACACCATCTAATGGACACTTTAATACTTCAGCAACCATCTTTTGTACAGCCAAACGTTGTCCACCACCAGTTTCACCAATACAAATCTCAACTGTTGCATTACCTGTAGCATGAAGTTTTACAATACCTTCTGTTGGATCTTCACCAATATCAGCATTACCATGAACACCAACACCGACACCTATCGCATAACGGCCATCCTTGCTGACCCAAGTAGGTTTTTCCCAACCTTTCCATTTATCTTTCCAGCCAAAGGCTTTAGCTGTTTCATCAAAGGCTTTACGATAATCTACAGATTTAACATCCCACCATAAATTATCACGCCAAATATAACGATCGCCAGCACGTACAAAGTTTTCTCTAAACACTTCTAATGGATCCATATTCGCTTCTCTAATCGCTGTACAAACCATAGGAACTAAAACTGATTTACATTCCTGTCCACCAAAACCACGAATAGGTGCTTGTGATGAATGGTTTGTCGCTACTAATTTTGTATCCAAGGCCCAATTCTTACACTTACCTAAGAAAGCTTGACATTCACCTAAACCTACAGCTGTCATTGCTTGAGCATATGTAGAAGACATACCAGAATCTGTATACCACATACCCTCAACAGCATTAATAATACCATCTTCGGTCATACCAATCTTACCACGGATACGGCTACCTTGACGTAACTCATAACTTAACATATGTTCATTACGACTCATCATAAATTTACAAGGACGACCTGTAATCTTACTCATTAATACAGCTTGTAAAATCATATGAGGAATCAATTGCTTAGATCCATAAGAACCCCCAGCCTGCACTGCAATAACTCTAACTGCCACGCCAGGAATAGATGCTTCTGTATTAAACTTTTGAATATGTGGTGCTCCACCATCATACCAAACAGTCACTGCATGTTCACTTGTCCATTCTGCAATACATCCAGGACTTTCAGGTGGTAATGGATGCGCCATATTGTCATATTTCATATAGCTTTCTTTGACATATTTACTTTCTTTAAAGCCCTTTTCCACATCACCAACAAAGATATCATTAAAAGGTACTTCTGAGAAAGGTGTTACCTTCACAATTTCATTATGTGGATATTCTTCATATAATTGAGGAGCTCCATCTTCTAATGCTTCTTCACAATCCAATACAAAAGGTAATACTTCATATTCAACCTTAATAAGATCCAATGCTTCATCCGCAGCTTCTAAAGTCTCAGCAGCCACCAAAGCTACAGAATCGCCTGTAAAACGCACATGTTGATCTAACACACGACGATGTTGAGGTAAACCACATTTCCAATCAGGAGCCTCCTTATAAGTTGCGATAGCAATTACTCCTGGAACAGTTTTAGCCTCTTCTACATCAATACTCTTAATCATCGCATTAGGATAAGGAGATCTCAAAACACGAACAATCAACATATCAGGTTTATAAATATCATCAATAAATTGTCTCTTTCCACTTACCAATTCATCAGCTTCAGCACGATTCGCATGTTTACCAATATAACGATATTCATGTTCACTTACCTTAACTTGTTCCTTCATTTTATCATACATATTATACAGCCTCCTCATTGATAGAATCAATAAACATCATAACTGTTCTTATAACCTGATAATGACTAATACAACGACAATAGTTACCTGACAATGCTTCTGTTAACTCTTCTTCACTTGGATGTGGATTTTTCATCAATAATGCTTGTGTAGACATAATGATACCTGGTGTACAATAGCCACATTGAAAAGCAGAATTATCCGCAAAAGCACGTTGTAATGGAGATAATTCTCCCGTAATTGGATCAGCCAATCCTTCCAAAGTAATCACTGACTTCCCATCACAATCAGCTGTTAAAACCATACATGAAGCAACTGGTTCACCATCTAGAATAACTGTACAACATCCACATGCTCCATGTTCACAGCTTCTTTTAGCAGCTGTTAAATGTAAATGATCACGTAAAGTATCCAACAAAACTTCAGAAGGTGAAATACATCCATCAAAATCACCAATTAAAAATTTATGCAATTTACCATTCACTGTGATAGATATACTTTCGATTTGCTCACTCATAAATTTTTCCTCCTATTAACCATATTTTTCATCAGTTTAACATCTATTATACAAACCAAACAGTAGTGCATCACGCAATAGTTGTATAGACTACATATTTAATTTTATATGATACATATACTTCATATGTAATTTAGACTACTATATTATTTTTTATTTTGCTTTACAATGATATAAAAAGGAGTTTTTTATCATGAAAAGTGTAATTATATTAGAGTCTGATCATTTAGCTGCAGTGGCGATGGATATGTTAAATCCTAATGAAATGGAATTAATTGGGATTGGTAATTCATATAGTGATGAATGGAATGTTTTAGATGATGAAGGAAATATAACTGATGATTTTGAAGGTATTGCAATTATGCCTATTGATTTAGCCGTAGCATTGCAAAGTGATGTGATTGTTTTAGCTGCCCCAACCAAAGAAAAATGTGATGGTTTAAGATATATGGCTATTCGTGCTGGTTATATGAATGATATCATTTTTATGAGTGATTTAACAACACAATTTTCTATTCAAAGTGCAACTCTTAGAAGATGTGCTTATCGTTTGAATTCTTTAAATATTGAAGGAAGTATAGCAGAATTAGGTTGTTTTAGTGGAAATATATCATGGCAATTGAACGCTTTGTTTAAGGATCGTCAATTATATTTATATGATACTTTTGTAGGATTTGATGAAAGAGATATTGAAATCGAAGAAAAAAATCATTATTCTGATGCCAAATTAGGGCAATACGCACCAAAAAATCCTGATGCGATTATGGAGCGTTTACCATATAAAGATAACGTAATCATCAAAAAAGGATGGTTCCCAATGAGTGCCCAAAATGAAGAGGACGAAAAGTTTGCATTTGTTTTTATGGATGCATGTCTTTATCAACCAACATACAAAGGTTTAGAGTTTTTCTTTCCACGTATGAGTCGTGGTGGTATGATTCTTATTAACCACTATGATAGTCCTATTTATGAAGGTGTTGAAGCGGCAATAAAGGATTTAGAAGCTAAGTATGGTGTCTTTTTAATAGTTCCTTTAGGAGATTTCCAAGGTTCTATTATGATTGTTCATCCATAAAAAGCGATTTCTTTTTGTTGTAAAAAAATGTATAATTAAGAAAGGAGAAACTATGAACTTTTATAAAAATCATTATGGTATGATTATATCATCAGTAATAGCGATTGGTGTATCCATTGTCATGGCAACAGCCGCTTTTATAGTTCAAGGTAATCCAATTGAATTACCTGATTTGATAAAAAACTGGGGAACAGCTTTTTTAACAATTTCTTTGACTGGTATGATTTTCCCATTAACCGATTGGAGTTTCGCTTTATGTCGTAAACTTAAACTTAAAGTAGAATCTTTACCCCATGTATTAGTAGAAAACACTGTAGCAACATTGGTATTTAATACAGCAGCTACTCTTGTTTTATCAGCTGTTAATATTTATGGTAACGAAGCTATTGAAGCCGCTGTTGCAGCAGGGCAAATTCCTAGTGTAACATCTGTTTTTATAGAAAGTGTGATTCATGATTGGCCAATTATGTTTGTGATTTCATTTATTGCAGCCTATTTTGTAACGCAACTTGCAGTTCGCATTGCCAAACAATCAGTAGGTGAATTAATAACACCAGAATCACCACAATATCAAGATCATGAAGAATAAAAAAACATTCCCTAAGATAATCTTAGGGAATTTCTTTAAGGAGGCATTTTATGGAAGAGACTTTAATCATTGAAAATATGGATATTATTCATCGACACGCTTATTTCCATACTAATATCAAGCATCTTATTATTAAAAATGTTAAGATTATTGATGTTGAAGCTTTTCATGGATGCAACAAGCTAGAAACTATTGAATTTCATGAAGGGCTTCAAGAGATTAGAAGTCGTGCTTTTTGGTATTGTTCTTCCTTAAAAGAAGTTGTTTTTCCTAAGAGTATACAACTTATTGGATCCCGTGCTTTTGAATGTTGTAGTCATTTAGAAAAAATCAAGTTACTATATCCTGGTACATTTATTGATGAATATGCTTTTAATGAAACACCTTATTGGCATAATCTACTTAAACAAGCAAGCCTTTGCATATCTCAAAATAAAGCAGATTGTTATCCTGAGCTTGTTTTGCCTGAAGGCGTCATGCATGTGGATATTTGGGCTTATAATAAAAGTGCTATAGAATATCTTTATTTACCCAATAGTTTACGTACCATAGGTAATTGTGCTTTTAAAGATTGTATTTATTTAAAAGAAATTTCTATGTCTCCTAATACATATTGTAATACAAAAATGAAACTTCATTATACGGATGGTATTTTTTCAGGTTGTCAAAGTTTAGAAAAAGTGATTTTTAGAGGCCTACTTAAACCACATAGAATATTCTTAGAAGGATTTGATGAAGAAAAGACTTTTATGGGCTGTTATAAGTTAAAACAAATGATTGGCTGGGAAATTCCTTTAAGTTTTTATCCAAGTTCATGGAAGAAATATGCTATAGATGGCTATTTAGAAGATATTGATCGAAACAATCATTATCGCCAAGATGTTCAAACATCTTACGATGATTATTTACATGATCATTATGAAATCTATATCCAAAAAGCCATGCATACACAATCATATGCTATCCATCAATATTTAACTCATCATCGTCTTATCGATGAACAACATATCTCATCTTTACTTGAAACTGCGACAAAACATCAAAATGCTGATATTATTGCTTTACTATTAGAATATCAAAATACCTATCTTACTCATGATGCATTTACACAAATGATTGATGCATTTTTACAGGAGGATTAATATGAATGGTGAAGAATTAGCTTTAGAAATTATCAATCTTTCGAGAAATACCCTAATGATTCATTATCGTTTTTTAGATAAAGCGATTTATCAATTAGAACTATCTATGGATCCTACAACCACTTTAGCAACCGATGGTTTTTACTACTATTATAATCCTTCATATATATTAAAAATATATAGCTTGTCTCAATCAAGACTGATTCATGATTATTATCATACTCTACTTCATTGTATCTTTCATCATCCTTTTGTTGAAAATATAGATACATTATTTTGGGATTTAGCTTGTGATATAGCGGTAGAAGCATGTATTCAATCAATGAATGATGATTTAGTTAAAATTAAATTAGATATCAATGCCCAAATGTTTCTTAATCAGCTACAAAAAGAATTAAAACAATTAAATGCCGAAAAAATCTATCGTTATCTGAAAAATCAAAATATGAATGATGAAACCATACTTACTTATTGTGACTATTTTAAAGTTGATGAACATGATTATTGGTATGAACATACCAAACAAGACGATAATAAGCAACAAAGTGAAGATTTAGATAAAGAAAGTGATTCAAATCAAAATAGCCCATCTTCATCCAATAGTGATAATCAAGGTGATACACCACAAAATCAAGAAGGTGAATCTATTAAAAAACAATGGCAAGAAATATCGCAAAGCATACAAACAGATTTAGAAACACTATCTAAAGATTATGCCACAAAAGCAGGAAGTTTATCATTACAATTAAGTATCACTAATCATACAAAAACAAGTTATCATGATTTTTTAAATCAATTTATGGTATTTAATGAAGAATTAACGATTAATGATGAAGAATTTGATTATATATATTATACATATGGTTTAAAACTTTATGATAACATTCCCCTCATTGAACCATTAGAATATAAAGAAGATAAAAAGATTCAAGATCTCGTTATAGCCATTGATACTTCAGCATCAGTAAAAGAAAAAGTCATTCAAAAACTTATTAATGAAACCTATGATATACTTCTTTCTAAAGAAAGTTTCTTTCATCATTTTAATTTATATCTTATTCAATGTGATAGTCAAATACAGGATGTCACGATTATCCATCAATATGATGAATTAGAAAATTATCAATTAACGATGAAGGGATTTGGTGGTACAGATTTTAGACCAGTTTTCGATTATGTAGAAAATTTACAAATGAATCATGAATTAACCCATTTGAAAGGTCTTATCTATTTAACAGATGGTGAAGGCATTTATCCCCAAAAGCAGCCACCTTATAAAGTAGCTTTTCTGATGTTTGATCAAAATATAGAAGTTCCTGTGTGGGCGATAAAATTGATATTAGAGGAGGACGATTATGAATATACAAGAAGCAAAAGATCAAATTAAACAAGCCATGATAGCTTATTTTTCTAAAGATGAATATGGTCAATATATCATTCCTTTGCATAAACAAAGACCAATATTTCTTATAGGTGCTCCTGGTATTGGCAAAACAGCTATTATGGAACAGATTGCTCAAGAATTGAATGTGGGATTGGTTAGCTATTCTATGACTCACCATACCAGACAATCAGCTTTAGGTTTACCTTATATTGTTGAAAAGAATTATCAAGATGTTACTTATCAAGTATCAGAATATACAATGTCAGAGATTATTTCTTCTATTTATGATTATATGGAAAATACGAATCATAAAGAGGGTATCTTATTCTTAGATGAAATTAACTGTGTATCAGAGACTTTGGCACCTTCGATGTTACAATTTTTACAATACAAGATTTTTGGTAGACATCAGGTTCCTGAAGGTTGGATAGTTGTAACTGCAGGAAATCCTCCTGAATATAATAAATCTGTTAAAGAATTTGATATTGTCACGATGGATCGATTAAAGTGTATCCATGTAGAACCAGACTATCAAGTTTGGAAACAATATGCCTTGTCACACAATATGCATCCTGCTGTTTTATCTTATTTGGATAATAAAAAGGATTATTTTTACAAAGTAGAAACAACTGTTGAAGGAAAGATATTTGTGACTGCTAGAGGTTGGGAAGATTTATCTACTATGATGAAACTTTATGAAAAAAATGATATACCTATTAATATTGATTTGATTATTCAATATTTACAACATCCTAAAATAGCCAGAGATTTTGCATCTTATTATGATTTATTTATGAAATATCAATCACAATATAATATTGTAGATATTTTACTAGGCCATGTTGATGATAAAATCAAGCAACAAGCATCACATGCACGTTTTGACGAACGTTTAGCTTTGTTAAGTTTATTGATAGATCGTGTAACATCACAAATGAAAGATATTCAAATAAAACAAAATGCTTTGTTGAAGATTATGGAACAACTCAAAAAAGACCATTCTTTAGAATCATTACAACAATATCTTAAACAAAACAATGATTTAATCACAACCCATAAAAAATATCATCAATTATCTACGCAAGAAATAAGTGAAATATCTATAATCAATTCATTTTTTAGTGAACATCTTCGTGATGATTATAAAACAATAAAACAAGCATTTTCATTACAAGTTAATACTATTAAAACACAAATTACTGATATGCAAAACCAATTAGAAAATCTATTCAACTTTGTTGAAGAAGTATTTCAGGATGGTCAAGAATTACTCATATTAGTTACTGAATTAACGCTTAATCCTTATTCTGCAGCTTTTATATCACAAAATGGTTGTCCACAATATTTTAAGCATAATAAAGAATTGTTGTTTTATGAAAGAAACAAAGAAATCATTACAAAATTAGAACAATTAAATGATAACTAAAAAACCATTTATCAATCTTGATAAATGGTTTTTATATTATTCCCAATCAAAATTTTCTTTACCAGCACCTAATTCAAAATGATATTTTCCAATACCTAAATCTATGCCACTAAAACCTTTATTACTGCACGTAATAGAAACCTTATTTTCATGACCTTTAACACTAAAAGCTTGTTTATTCATAGCAGTTGGTGCTTGAAGAAGCGCCTTAATACCTTCATTAAACCATGCAGGAGCATCCCCATCATAACTACTCATTTGTGCAGCCGTTTTAGATTTATGTGGTTTTCCTGATTCAGCACCATAACCCACAACAATAACACCACTGTTACGTAAAGACTCATCACCTAAATGTTTCTTGACGCCTTTTTTACTTACCATACCACCAATCCACCAAGTATTAAGTCCTAAAGTTTGTGCATAAAGAACAATGTCAGCACCACAATAGCCTAATTTTTCATCAAGATCAGGTGTATCTTTTCCAGCTAAAATAAAATAATTATTGATATTCTTAGCTCCTGAAATTTTTGCCATTGATGAAACACCATCTGAATTATTAGTAATCAATTTTATGTTTAATCCATATTTTTCATTATTATCATCCACACGCTCATTAAGCAAAGCAACAATATCATCTGAAAGAGGTTTGTCCATATATTTATGAACAGTATGTCTTTCATAAATAGCTTCATTCATATTCATAGTCATATACCTCCTTTTCCAACTATAAATAATAACCATATGTAAAGAAGTAACAATTACTTGATAATCACGTTACCCTATGGTATTATTATCATACCATGTATGAAAAGTAGTTACAAGTACGCAGAAAAATCATACATAGTATGATTAAACATACTAATAGGAGGAATACACATGGAACTAGATAATATAGCAACTACAATCCAAAATGAAGATTGCCCTGTAGAAAAAACAATTGATCTTTTAGCAGGAAAATGGACAACAAGAATTATTTATCAACTACTCATGAATGATATCCTTAGATTTGGAGAGTTCAAAAAGAATATTCCTGAAATTACCAATGCAATGCTTTCTTCTACATTAAAAGAACTTGAAGGCAAAGGTATTATCAATAGGAAACAATATAATGAAGTCCCACTTCGTGTAGAATATAGTTTAACAGATGCAGGAAAAGCTATGCTTCCTATTTTTATGGAAATGGGTAAATGGGGTATTAATTATTTAAAATAATATATGATGAAATCAAAAAGACCATCAAAAACGATATGTTTTGATGATCTTTTAATGTATTTAATTAGGGGTTTTATTATGATTAAACTTTTTCTTAAACAAGTTAAATACATATAAAATTAATCCCATATTATATCAGATTTTCCTGTTCATATAGGTGGAATAGTTCCATATTTTTCAATGGTATAATCAAAATGATCTTCAACACATTTTTCTAGTTCTTTCGCAAATTCAATTTGATCAAATACTATTTTCGTGGATATCTAATATCGAAACGCCTGATAAAAATCAAACATTGCTTGAGATAACTCTTTACTCATTTTCTGCCAATGTTTATTCAAAAAACAATCAATCAAATATCATAATTAATCTAAAATTACTTCAGGTCTACCCAACTTTTGTGAAGGAATAGTACCATACTTCTCAATCGTATAATCAAAATTGTCTTCAACACATTTTTCTAGTTCCTTTGCATATGCAATTTGATCGAACCCTATTTCACGAGGATATTTAGGATAATAATCAAATGCACATATAAAATTATACATAGCTTGAGATAATTCCTTATTCATATTTTCACACCTTTCAACATTTTTAATTTTCTTTCAAAAATAATCCAACGATTTAGGAAAATACTTTTTCATTTCCTTGTATCTTTCTTTATCAAATTGACATTCAAACATATGTGCAAAAGCCTCATCTGTTATAGCTGTTTCATTCTTTAGCCAATAATCTAAACCATGTCCTGCACAATTATCAATTTCACCATCAGTCAGACCCTCCATCAAATCAGAGACAGACGAATATAAATGCATATCATTTAATTCATTACTAATCGCTATATTAATATCTTTTAATGAATTTAAATGATTTTTACGTCCGTAATTATTTTGGTAATTAAAGACATCTTCTAAAAGCATGTACTTATATACTGCATCATATGAAACATTCCCTAAAAAATCATCTATTAAATGGCCGTGCTCATGAAACCATGTTACACCTGGACCACGTTCATTAATAATATCTGCTTTACTATTCAATTTAATTTTCTTGCTGCTAATATTATAGCAAGGTATTCCAAGATAATCAAGTGATTCAATAGTATCATCATTCACAAAATTAATATAGATTTCTTTTCCTAACTTTGTACCATGAGAAAAACGTTCTTGTAATATTTGACGATATACTTTGTCAATATTAACACTTTGATGAGATAATTGTTTTCTAAACTTACCTAAATCTGACATTAAGTAATCACTATGATATTTTTCTTTAATTACATCTTCTTTCATTGAATCCTCCAATTCTATAAATAGACAACAAAAAAAAGCAACCTGAGTTGCTTTATATCATCACTTAGATGATTATATGTACTATTTACTTTTTTACGAAATCATAATAAGACCCCTTACTATTATAT
>JAJQGQ010000139.1 GCA_021200395.1 Erysipelotrichaceae bacterium | reverse complement strand
TCTGTACTATTACCATCAGATATTGATAAATCAACTTTGAAATTGTTATTTTTATAATCATCATTTTCATTTGTTAAAACAGGGTAAGGAAATAATCGATTAGTTATCTGCATATAATTTTACCCCCAAACTGCATATATAAGGTGTATCAATAGAAAATTTAATTGAGTAAGAAAATCCTTTTTTGAGTGTACTTATATAGATAATATTATTTTTAATTTTTAATGGATTATTGCCTAATTTAGCATCTTTTATCTTGCAGGCTATTGGTTTTGATTCAGATGATACAAATATGTCTAGTTTACAATTTCTAATGGTTTTATTGGTCTTGACAACGAGTGTATATTCTGAATTTTTATTATCACTTATAAATATTCTTTTTTGAAAACTGGTTATAGCTTTTGTTTTCTTGATTGGTCTATTACCATCTCCGTCACTACCTTTTGTATCACTGCCTTCTCCATTATGTTCTTCACTGTGCTTATTTATTGGCACACCCTTTGTTTCATACTCACCATCTAGATCTAATGATCCAGTATCTTCAACTTCATATAGGAAATCACCTTTATCAATAGTTTTTATATTAGAAGAAGGAGCGGATTTTTTTGGCTCATTATAAATGATTTCACTTGTTTTATCGGTTAAAGCTTCATTTTTATCATTCGAATTATCAGTAATTTCAGGTATTAAACCTTCTAATCCTTCTATATCAATTTCTTCATCATAATGATCTTTACCAATAGATTGTATAGTGTTTTTTATCCAGTCATTTAGAATTTTAAGTTGTTTTTTTGCTTTTCTTACTTTTTCTTCATCTTCATATCGATCTGGTTGCCATTTTGTATGTGATGGATTTTCCATTTTTGCAAAAAAATCATTTAATTCATTTCCATCCATAGTAAGTATACCTGAAAATTGAATACTTGAAGATATATGATCTTTATCAAATAGCTTCATTCCATTATTTCTAGACATAAGAACTTTTCTATTGGCGTTTTCTTTGAATATTTTAAATCTCAAGGTTGCTTTACCATCTAAATCATCTAATTTCTTTTCGTATTCGTATGTATCATGAGATTTAAGTAGATTGTAATAACTATTTGAAGATTCTAAATGTTTACTATATTGTTTAAATAATGAATCTAACTTATTTTTACTGACTATAACATCATCTACTTCAACGATAAGTTTATTATTAAATATTGAAAGTAAAAAGTTATCCAATAAGGAAATAATAATTTGTTCTTGCCAATTGCCAATACTATTAAATCCTAATATAAATATATCAGTCCCTGATTCAGTCCTATGTGTTATCTTATCAAGACAGTTTATATTATTACAAGCTGTTGAAAATGTTTTTTCAGAGTAATTACCATAAAATCCTTTACCTTGATAAATTTGGTTATTTAATTCAAAACTAGGAAGCTTTATAACTCCTTGTGCACCTCTAACTTTATCTTTATCATATGTACTAAAAAAAGCAGTTTGTAATTTAGAACAAGCATATATTGCATTTTTACCAATACCGAAACTACCTCCCGAAGTACCTTCTTTGTCTGATAAACCTTCACTAGTGACCATACTTATCCATGGAGTTGTTTTTAAATGATCATTTTCATGAGAACCAACCAAACCAGTGGTGTTATAATCTGAAATTTGTAAAACATCTACAGATGGTGCTTTTATGGTTTCTTTGGCTTTAGTAAAAACATTTTTTGATTTTGTGTTTTGGCGTTTATCCCAAAATGTCTCACCGCTTCCAAATACATTTGTTAAAAAATCATATTCAGGTATTTCTTTTGATACAATAGATTTTTTCTTAAAAATAACTTTAACTGGTTTATTGTTATTAAGAGAAGCATCTAAAGAGTTTTGACATATTTCTCTTGTTAAACCTCCAATTAAAGATCCCTTAAAAGTTTCTTTCCCAGCATCTGATGCACCAATAAGCCCAGATCCATAAGATAGTGGAAAATACCATTTTTCATTCATAAAAATCCTTCCTCTCATCTATATTATTTTACATTATTTTACAATACTTTGAAATAACAATATGAAAAAAGCTATTTCAGATTAATTGTTTACAATCAACTTAATTTCAATTATAATAACCAATAAGAAATGGGGTATACATATGAGAATTGATGGTAAAGAAATTGCTAATAAAAGAAAAGATGACGTTAAAGTAAAAATAGATACACTAAAACAAGAGGGTAAAAGAATACCTAAATTAGTTGTTATACTTGTAGGAGAAGATCCTGCTAGTAAAGTTTATGTAAGAAACAAAGATAGAGCATGTCAATATACTGGTATGTTATCAGAAATCATTAGATTAGAAGATACTATTAGTGAAGAAGATTTATTAAATGAAATTGATAGACTTAATAAAGATGATAGTGTAGATGGTATATTAGTACAACTACCAATACCTAAACATATTAATGAAGAAAAGGTATTAAACTTTATTGATCCTGCTAAAGATGTTGATGGATTCCATCCAGTCAATGTTGCTAAATTGTTCTTAAATCAAGGTGGTTTAGTACCTTGTACACCACAAGGTATGATGGTTATCTTAGATGAAATCAATTATGATTTAACAGGTAAAGAAGTTGTAGTAGTAGGTAGAAGTAATATTGTAGGTAAGCCAGTTGCTTTACTTTGCTTACATCGAAATGCAACAGTGACAATGTGTCATTCTCGTACACAAGATTTAAAGAGTGTATGTAAACGAGCTGATGTATTGATAGCTGCTATTGGTAAACCTAAATTCTTTAATCACGAATATGTTAAGGATGGGGCTGTTGTTTTAGATGTAGGTATCAATAGAGATGAAAATAATAAATTATGTGGTGATGTTGATTATGAAGATGTTAAAGATATAGCATCTTATATTACACCAGTACCTGGAGGTATTGGACCTATGACAATATCAATGTTGATGGAAAATACATTAAAGGCATATGAAAAAAGAGAAGAGGCAAAATAATGGAATATGATTTAAATGATATTGTAGAAATGAAAAAACCACATCCATGTAAGAAATCTAATCAATGGAAGATTATTAGAATGGGTGCAGATATTAAAATCAAATGTTTAGGCTGTGGTGCTATTGTGATGTTTACGAGAAGAGATTTCGAGAAACGTCTTAAGAAAGTTATACCAGCTGAGAAATAAGAAATGAGTCGATAAAGTAGAGTCTAACTTTATCGACTTTTTATATGAAATTTGCTATAATTAAATCGTATATAAAAATATTAACGAAAGGAGTTTATATGGACGAATTAAAGAATAATCAAAATTTTAATGAGCTTATAACTGATATAGAAATATTAGTAAAAAATTCTAGAGAGAATGTTTCTGTTCAAATCAATAATACAATAACTCAAACATATTGGACAATTGGAAAATATATTGTTGAATTTGAACAAGATGGTAATCATAGAGCTGAATATGGAAAACAGCTTATTCCAAAATTGGCAAATGAACTAACTCAACGAATAGGGAAAGGGTTCGGCATAACAAATTTGGTTAATATGAGAAGATTTTACTTGCGATATCCAATATTAAATATCTCACCAAAGCTTACATGGTCGCATATATGTGAATTAGTAAAAATTGATGACGATCTTGAAAGAAAGTTTTATGAAAAGCAGTGTGTTATTGATTATTCGCAAGTTATGTCACCACCTTTCGCATATAAGTCACCACCGTTCTAC
>JAJQGQ010000287.1 GCA_021200395.1 Erysipelotrichaceae bacterium | reverse complement strand
ATAAAACAATAAATGAATATGAGAAAATAAAAAAATCTTTTGATAGGCAAAATAAACATTTATTAGTTAAAATTGATAAAAAAATGAGGAACATGTATAGAAAAATTAAAAATTTATTATAGTGAGATTATTTATTGAATATTTTAAAATACGTGATATAATGTGAAAATCAAGGGAAAGGTGACGCATTTATATTATGTTAGAAAATAATCGAAATAGTAAATCTAAAAATGGTAAAATAGAACTATTACGTTTTATCTTTTGTATTGTGGTATTGTTATTTCATTTAGAAAAATATTTAATGGGTGAACCCAAGCTAGATATGGGTAATTTGACTATTGCGCTTTGTCCACATGGTTCTATAGGAGTAGAGTTTTTCTTTATAGTTTCTGGTTTTTTAATGGGGAAGACCATTTATAAGAAAATATCTACGAATAATCAATTGGCTGGTAATAATATAAATAATCAATTGTCAAAAGAGTATATTAATTTTTTGATTCGTAAAATAAGAGGAATTTTTCCACAACATTGTATTGCATTTATATTTGCTTTTATAAGTTATGTCATTTTTCATGAAATAACGGGAAAAAAGATAATACTTACTTTTATAAATAGTTTGCCAAATTTATTTTTGATTCAAATGACAGGATTTCGCATTACAAATCCTAATAATATTGAATGGTATATTTGTTGTATGTTTATTGCAATGGCTATTATTTATCCAATATGTAGAAAATGGTATTATACATTTACAAGATATTTTGCACCATTAGGTTCTTTACTTGTTTTGGGTTTTTTGATGTATACAACACATTCACTTACAGGTGTAGAAACATGGATGGGAATTTGTTATAAATCAATGATAAGAGCAATATGTGAGATATCTTTAGGTACAACAGCTTTTGAAATATCTCGTTATATTTCAAAAATACAATTTTCAAAAAGTAATAGGGTAGGATTGACAACAATAGAATTTTTATCATTTATCTTTACAATGATTTTTGTAGTTAGCACATTTACTAAAGATTATGAATTTTATGCTCTGATACTAATTATTGTTCTAGTGGTTTTATGTTTTAGCGAGGTTACCTATGGAAATAAATTGTTTAATAATAAATTTGTATATCATTTAGGTGAAATGAGTTTACCTATATACCTAGCTCAAATGAGTGGAATTTACCTAACTGAGGCCTATTTTTTAAATCTTAGTATTTATAAACAATTATTTATCGCTATATCTATAACTCTTATAATAGCTTATTTTATATTTTTTGTTTCAAAAACATTAAAACTACGTTAAATGTATAAAATCTAAGAAATTATTATAAAACCTTTATTTTACTCATGAGCTTATGATATAATGAGCCAGTAAAAACTGGAGGTAATATAAATGAAAACAATAGCTAAAGATTTATTAGATATTAAAGCAGTATTTTTAAGCCCTAATGATCCTTTTACTTGGGCAAGTGGTATTAAATCACCTATTTATTGTGATAATCGTTTAACATTATCTTATCCTAGTGTTAGAAATGATATTGAACAAGGATTAGCTAAGTTAATTAAAGAAGAATATCCAGAAGTTGAATGCTTAATGGGTACAGCAACTGCTGGTATTGCTCATGCTGCATTAGCTGCAGATATTTTAGATTTACCAATGGGTTATGTTAGAGGTGGAGCCAAATCTCATGGACGTAATAATCGTATTGAAGGTAAAGTTACAGAAGGTATGAAGGTTGTTGTTGTAGAGGATTTGATTTCTACAGGTGGTTCTTCATTAGAATGTGTTGATGCTTTAAGAGAAGCTGGTTGTGATGTTATTGGTATGGTTGCCATATTTACATATAACTTACCTAAAGCAACAGTTAACTTCGATAATAAGGATTGTACATTTCATACTTTAACAAATTATGATGAACTTATTGAAGTTGCTATTGAAAATAATTATATTGAAAGTAGCGATTTAGAAAAGTTAAAAGCCTGGAAGAAAGATCCTAATGATCAATCTTGGATGGAGAAATAGAGGTATTACAGTAGGTAATACCTTTTTTACGTAATCTTAACATCTTTCGCAACTTAATACTGTTATAATACATTTTGTCAAGGAGGATTTGTTATGCCTAAGATATCTGTAATTATACCTATATATAATGTAGAAAAGTATTTAAGACAATGTTTGGATAGTATTATTAATCAAACTTTAAAAGATATTGAAATTATTTGTATAGATGATGGGTCAACGGATGCATCAATTAATATACTTAAAGAATATGCAAGTAATGATAAGAGATTAAAATATATGACTCAAAAAAATCAATATGCAGGAGTAGCTAGAAATAATGGTATAAAAGAAGCAACTGGGGAATATTTATTATTCTTAGATTCTGATGATTTTTTTGATATAACTTTGTGTGAAAAAACATATCTAAAAGCTATTGAAAAAGATGCAAATATTGTTTTATTTGGTGGAAAAAGGTTTGACCAAAGAATAAATGAATATTTAGCATCGCCTTGGTATTTTAAAACAGAAATGCTACCTCAAAACAATCCGTTTTCTAGAATTGATATGGATGGACGATTACTTGAATTAACGTTTTTGGGTCCTTGGAATAAATTGTTTAAGAAATCTTTTATTCAGAATAATCATATTCAATTTCAACCATTACATAATAGTAATGATGATTATTTTGTTGCTGTTGCTTTGTCTTTAGCTAATCGTATTACTTATGTTGATGAAGAATTGGTTTTTCATCGTGTAGGTTTGCAAAATAATCTTCAAAGTAAAAAATATCAACATCCTTTATGCTTTATGGAGGCTTATGAAGCTATTTATGATAAATTAAATCAAGAAGGAATATATGATGATGTAAAACAAGGCTTTGTTTCTAGACTTTTAACAGATTGTATTTATCATTTTAAAACTATGAAAGATTCTCATGCCAAATGGCTAATATGTCAAAATATAAAAGAGGAACATTTTAACAGGATGGGAATATTAGAAGCTGAAGTAAAAGGAAGTTCTATAAAAAATCAAAAATATATCAAAGGTTTATTTAATGCATATCAATGGCATGAGAATATGTGTTGTATTGATGGCTATGAATATCGGATTATATCGCAAAGTAAAATTGAGCATCCTAAAATTTCTATTATAATATACTTATCTTCTATTAATCATTGTATCAATAATCTTTTTAATCAAAAACAAAATGATATTGAATTCATTATAATTACTAATTTTATAAATCATATAAAAATAGATAATAATATTACTGTTATAGAACAAAATAATGATAATTTATCTTACGCTAGAAATATTGGTTTAGATTTTTCAAAAGGCGAATATGTATTATTTTTGGATGAAAATAATCAAGTGATACTAAACGAATTAGAAAAAATATATCAATATGCCTGTTCTCATAAATTAGAAGTTCTTTATTTTAATCAATATAATCAATGTGATATTATGAATGGTAAAGATTATTTTAAATATTTAGTTAATAATGAATTATTAATACCAAATATTCAATATACATTATTTAATGCATATTATATGAAAAAAATGAACTTGAAATTTTCGTTTGATGTTCATATAGATCAATATCTTTCTTATAGAAATTTGGTATTCGCTGATAAGGTTTTGTGTACATCTTATAATATATATCAAATAAATATTTTAAATAGTGAACAATCATATCAAAGCTTTTACGATTATTTTATAAGTGCATATCATA